>DASRDP010000093.1 GCA_035652535.1 Chloroflexota bacterium | reverse complement strand
GCGCGAGAACACTTCATCTGGTCGGCTGGCCAGGGTGTAGAGCAGCCGGTATTCTGTCGGGGTCAGCTGCAGCTCCTCGCCTCCCAGCGTGACGTGGCGTCGGGAACGATCGATCACCAGGTCACCCACGCGATAGTGGTCGGGCTCTATGGCGCGCTGCTGGGATTTCTGGGTCGATCGACGAAGCACCGCCTCGATTCGTGCCTCCAGATCGTAGATGTCAAAGGGCTTGGATACGAAGTCGTCCGCGCCCAGCCGAAGCGCAAGAATCGCGTCGCGCCGGCGGTTGGTGCCGCTGCAGACGATAATCGGGATGTCGCTCTGCGCCTGAGATCGGAGCTCGGAGCAGAGGACCAGGCCGTCCATGTCGGGAAGCATCAAGTCCAAAATAATCAGGTCGGGGCGGGCTTCATCGACCATCGCCTTCGCTTGAGCGCCGCTCTCGGCATTCAGGACCTGATATCCGCTCGACTGGAGCAGATCTTTCAGCATACCGGAGGTCGAAGGATCATCTTCAACGATGAGAATTTGAGCCCGCGTCGCCCGCTTGGAAGCAAGCGCGGTGCCTGCGAGACCGGTTTCCAGTTCCTCAGCCATGGCGTCACCTCACAGTTAACATAATACCCCAATCCCGCACGGAGAGGAACGCCTATGTGTGTTACGGTTCGCGCGCCGGTGCTACAACCGGCGAACGCATTGACCGGCAGGATGCGGGGCGGACAAACCTTCGGACCGCGGAGTCGGTGAATGGACGGGAAGTTGCGGGCTGTTGCTCAGGTGTACTTCGGCATCGTGGGGATCATCGGCCTCATCACGGGAGCCGTCTTGATCGCGCTGCCTGCTTCCACCGAGAGCTATTTTGCCTGGCCCATTGCCCCGGCTCAAACCGCCCTCTTCATGGGCGCCGGCTATCTGGGAACCGGGCTCACGCTGCTCGGGATTCTTGCCTTCGGCCGGAGCTGGTCAGACGCGCGTCTCATCGTTCCGCCAGTCGCCATCTTCGCATTCACCATGATCGGCGCTACGCTGTTGCACAGGGATCGCTTCTTTTGGGATCGGATCGTAACGTGGCTCTGGCTCGGTTTGTATTTCGTGATTCTCGCGGGCGCCGCTGGTGTCGAGCTCGCGCATCGGCATGCAGCGACTGATGACCCGATTATCGCGATGACACGGTGGGAGCGCGCAGCGCTCGTCACCGTCGGGATTTTAACGGCGGCCTGGGCCGTTCCGCTGTACGTCGCGCCGGCGGTGGCCAGCTCATTGTGGCCCTGGACCCTCTCTCCCCTGACGAGCCGGGTCGTGGCGGGCTGGATCGCCGTGGCCGCCGCGCTGGCGTTGACGGGCGGGCTCCTCAACGATGCTCGGAGCCTCCGGCTCCCCCTTCTCGGCTGGTTGATCACGGTGCTGGCGTTTCTGGTGACTTCGGCGGCGAGTATGCCAAAGGCTTCTCGTGCCGGCATGCTCGCGTCGGTCTATTTTGCCGCGCTCGGATTCTTTGTGCTGGGGTCGCTGTGGCTGCTTGCCCGAATCCGGCGACGCCTACCGCACTAGCGCTGGCATCCTGGATCGGATGATCGACGTGGCCGACGCCTACCTTGTGGAATACGTGGCGAACGTCAGCGAGGGTCAGCGGCTCGACGTTGTCCGGCGGATCGCGGACGCGGCGTGCGGGCCCGGCGTATCGGTGCTGGACGTCCATTCGGACCCGGATCACAACCGCTCCGTCATCACGGTCGTTGGGAGCGTGGATGCGATCGAGGCGAGCGCGCTTCGCCTCGCGACGGAGGCGATCACGCAGATCGACCTTCGCCAGCATCGGGGGACGCATCCTCGAATCGGGGCGCTGGATGTCCTCCCCTTCGTTCCCCTGGGCGCCACACCGATGGCGACCTGCGTCGCCCTCGCCCACGATGCCGGCCGCCAGATCGCGGCGACGATGAACGTACCGGTCTATTTCTATGGAGAGGCTGCGTTGCGGGAGGAGCGCCGGCTGCTGGTCAACATCCGGCGCGGGGAATACGAGGGCCTCGCCGCCGCTATTTCCAGCGATCCCTCGCGTTGGCCGGATGCTGGGCCCAGATCGATTGGTCCGGCTGGAGCCGTCGCCGTTGGATCACGCCCTCCGCTCATCGCCATGAACGTCCACCTCTGCACCGAGGACCTCGCCATGGCGCGGGCGATCGCACGCACGATTCGCGCATCAAGCGGTGGCCTGCCCGGGGTGCAGGCGCTCGGCCTCCCTACTTCCCGGCCGGGAATCGTCCAAATCTCGATGAACCTCACGAACTTCGCGGTATCGCCCCCGCACGTTGTGGTCGACGCCATCCGCGGCGAGGCGGCGCGCCGGGGCATCGCGCTGGCTGAGACGGAGCTGGTCGGACTCATACCCGCCGCCGCGGCGCTCGCGGCGGCGGCGAGCTCGCTCGGTCTACTGGCTCTTGACGCCGGGCAGGTCCTCGAGTGGGCTGCGCGCGAGGCGATGGATCGCTAGGCCTGTTGGCCCACCGAGGGCTGGCCGCAACCGTCCGCTAATCCATGCGGTCCCACAGGTGAGCGTTGCGAGACTCTTGGCCCGGGCCCGTGTCGTTGGCTCCCAGGAAATCGTCGGTGAGGGCGTGGACGTTCGCGCGCACCGCCGCAAACGTTACCTGGTAGATCATTGGCATGAGCGGAAGCTCCTCCGCGAGGAATTCCCCAATTTCTCGAAGCACCTGGCCCTGCGCTTCCGGCTCCAACGTGCCGGAGAGCTTGTCGACGAGCGCATCGTACTGAGGGTTCTCGTAGCAGCCGTCCGGCGCTCCTTGGTAGCGCGGCGGGCGAGCACAGTTCCGACTATCGAATCGGGACAGGATGCCCTCGTTGTTGCCCTGGGCCGAATACTCCAGCCCGGGGAAGCTGACGCGATAGGCGCGATCGAAGAGCAGGGAGCCGGGGACCACTTCTTCCTCCACCTGGAACCCAAATTCACGCCAGTCCTGCGCGATGATCCGGGGCTCGTTGCCGGAGCTTCCGCTGCGCAGCGGCAGCGTGATAGGCTCGCCCCGCTGATTGACGAGCTTGCCGTCCGGATCTCGCCGCCACCCAACCGTGGCGAGCTGTTCGAGCGCTGCGCGCGGGCTATAGATGTACCGGGCAAACGGCGTGCCAGCGGCACGGGCTCGGGGGTCGCCGGCCGTCATCAGCGTCGTCGGCTCCGTTCCTGCTACGCCGGGGAGAATCGACTCCCGAAGGGCGTCCCGGTCCACTGCCTGGAGGAGCGCGCGCCGCACGGCGACGTTCTCTCTGAGCTCGGGTATGCGCTGGTAATCCGGATTGAATTGAACGTGGACGAAAAAGAGATTCCCCTGTTTGGAGATGACGGTTCCTTCCCGAGACTTCGCCCATTCATCGCGCAGTTGAAGGGCGACGTCCGTTGCCAGCACGCCCTCACCAACGAGGTCTACGGCGCCGGCCACGAGGGCGGCATAGACGACGTTGCTGTCTGGGACGATTCGGATGCGGATCTCGTCGAGTTTGGGCCGGCCCAGGAAGTAGCCGTCGGAGCGTTGGAAGAGCAAATTCTCTCCGAGGCCAAAGTCCACCAGGCGAAAGGGCCCCAGGTGCACGTAGTCGGTGTTCCAATACGGCAGGCGCATGAAGGCCTCTGGGTCTCCGGTAAACGCCTCGCCGAGCAGGTGGCGGGGGAGCGGCCAGAACTCATTGATGCTAAAGCTGATGGCGTGAAAATATGGCGACTTCCAGGTGATGCGAACCGCGTCGCTGCTTAGCGCCTCGACCGTATCTATCTGCCGCAGCGTGGGGGTGATACGAACATCGAGCTGCGGGTCCGTCGCGACCTGCCACCCGAAGACGATGTCATCGGCAGTGAAGGGGGCGCCATCCTGCCAAGTGACGTCGCGGCGCAGGTGGAAGGTGGTCTGCATGCGCCCATCGGGCATCAGTACGACATCGCCCCCAGACACGGTTGGAAGGTCGCTGGCGAGCCGAGGAATGACGGAGCCCTCGAGGTCAGTCGTGAGCAGACCGACCGAGTGAATTTCGTTCAGTTGACGCGAGCCGCCGCCGGTCGTGGTCACGAATTGCGGGCCGAATCCCTTGTAGCTCGCGAGGGCGGCGATGGTTAGACTCTTCCGTGTCTCCGAACGGGTTGGATCGCCCGAGCGGTCCGGCGACACGTGGGACGGCGAGGCGGAGCTACATGCGGAAAGGAGTAGCGCAAGGACCACTGGATGCACGCGAACGGCTGCATGACGGAACATAGCGCATTCTGACCAACGAACGGAGTGGCCCGCCAGGGCGCTGACCGTATACACCGAGAACCGTGGGAATACAAGCTGCCCCGCGAGCAAGCGCTGACCCCGTCCTGCGCCAATCGATGACCGCATCGTTCTTGCGCCCGCGATTGATCGGGCTGTCGACCTTGACGATCTCTCCAGCGCGGGAGCCGCTCCTATAATCTCCGAGAAGAAGCCAGCCTAGCCATTTCTCCAAACCACAACCCTCTGCCGCGGCAGCCGCACTGCGCCGCCCGCGACCGGCAGATCGAGGTATCCAGTCGGTGGAAATCGGCATAGTCGGGTTGCCCGGATCGGGCAAGACAACGGTCTTCAACGCGCTCGCTCGGGCTCGGGTCCAGGTGGGCACGTTTAGCGGCGCCCAGAGCGCACCGAATCGCGCGGTGGTGAAGGTCCCCGATCGTCGAGTGGACGTGCTGGCGGAGATGTTTCATCCGAAAAGCATTCGCCCGGCGGAAGTCCAGTTCGTCGACGTGGCAGGGCTCGCCAAGGGCGCCGGCCTGGAGAGCGAGGCCGCGGTTCTGGGCCACCTCCGCACCGTCGATGCGTTCCTGGTGGTCATTGCCGCGTTCGATGCCTCGGCGGATGCCGAATCGGCGATCGGCGATCTCGCATCTTTGGAGGGCACGTTCATCCTGGCTGATCTGGACGTCGTCGATCGCCGCGTCGAACGGTTGGAGCGCGAGGTGCGGATGGCGCGCGGCGCTGACCTGGAGCGGCAGACCAAGGCGCGTGAGCTCGAGCTGTTGGTCCGTCTGCGCGCGGCCCTGAATGAGGAGCGCCCCGTTCGGAGCGTGACGTTGAGCGAGGACGATCGGATGGCGCTCCGAGGGTTTGGGCTCCTCAGCGAGAAGCCGCTGATGGCGGTGCTGAACGTTGGCGACGATCAGACCGGCCGGGAAGCGCTGCTGGAGGCTGCGCGGCAGCGGCGACCCGACGTGGACTGGCTGGCGGTGCCCGGTCGGCTCGAGATGGAGCTGGCGGAGCTCGATCCCGAGGAGGCTGCCGAGTTTATGCGCGCCATGGGGGTCGATGAGCTGGCGTCCGGGCCGGTGATCCAGGCCGCCTATCGAATACTCGACCGGATTTCGTTTCTCACGGCAGGGCCCGACGAGGTGCGCGCCTGGACAATACGGCGTGGAGCCACCGCCCTCGACGCCGCGGCTGCCATCCACACGGACCTCGCCCGCGGCTTCATCCGCGCGGAGGTCGTCACCTACGATGACCTCGTCGAGGCCGGGAGCTTTGCGGAGGCGCGCCGTCGGGGACGGCTCCGCTCAGAGGGGCGCGCCTACGTCGTCCAAGACGGCGATGTGATCAACATTCTCTTCAACGTGTGATCGACTCGCCGGCGTGCACGGGAAGGTCCACAGCGGGGGCGGGTGTGGGCAGCGCCCCATTGCCGCCCGACGCCTGACCGCCCGTCTGCTCGGATGAGTCTCGACCGTCGGGGGCGGCGGCCTCCAGGTGGAACTGCGCAACGGAGTCGTGCAGGCTTCGGGCCATCTGGCTGAGCGTTTGGGCGAGAGCAGCCACGCCCTGCGCCTGCGCGTTGACTTCCTCGGCGGCGGCGGATACCTGTTCGGCCGCGGCGCTGTTGTCCTCGCTGATGGTTGCGATGTTCTCGACTGATCGCCCGACCTCAGCCGACGCAGCCGCCATGCGCTCCGCGGCCGCCGCGTTCTGTTCGACAATCTGTGACACGACCCGCATGGCTTCGAGCAGCTCACCGGAGGAATCGGCGATCTGCTGCGCCGTTGTCGAAATCTCTTGCGCGCGTCGGCTCGCGACCTCCGTGGCCTCGCGGCTCGATGCGAGGGCCGACCGAAGCTCCGTTGCCCGGCCGACTCCTGCTTGGACCTCTCGCTGCGCTTCATCCGTCGCGCCAACGGCCTGGACCACAGTGTCTTCGATCCCGCGCACGAGCTGGCCGATTTCGCGCGTGGCCGCGCTCGCGCGCTCCGCGAGATTCCGCACCTCCTCGGCGACGACGGCGAAGCCCCGTCCGTGTTCACCGGCCCGAGCCGCCTCGATTGCCGCGTTCAGCGCCAGCAGCGTCGTCCGGTCGGCGATGTCGTCGATGGTCTCGACGATCACGCCGATCTCCTGTGAGGCCGCTCCCATCTCTTTTACCCGCTGAGCCGACGCCTCGACTTTGTCTGCGATCCGCGCCATTCCCTCGATCGATTGATCGACCGTCTCGGCGCCAGTGCGCGCCGCCTGGGTGGAGTCGATAGCCGACTGCGTGCTGGCCTGCGCATGCTCCGCGACCTGCCCAATGGACGCGGTGATTCGCTCGCTGATCGCGCGTGAGGTCGCAACGGCGGTCGCCTGGTCTCGTGCGCCGCGCGCGAGCTCGTCGATCGCACGAGACATCTCGTCGATGGAGAGCGCGGTGCGCGAAACGCCCGCGGACTGCTGTTCGGCTCCATGGGCGACCTGTTGCGTAGCGGACGCGATCTGGCTCGTTGCGTGCTCGGCCTGATCCGCGGCGGCCGCCAGATGCATGGAGGCCGAGTTGACCGTCGCGGCGTGGCTCCCGACCTGACCCACCAGCGTGCGCAGGCCCAGCAGCATTTGCTCGAAGGACGTTCCCGTTTCTCGCAGCCGCTGGATCATCTCGTTGAAACCGATGGCCAGGGCTCCGAGCTCATCGCGGGACTCGACCGCTAGCGGCTGCGCACTCATGCCCACCGTTGCGGTGAGGTCTCCGCTGGCCACCGCGGCCGTGGCGGCGGCCAGTGATTCGAGATCGGTGCGAACGATGTGGCTCGAGGCGCGCTGGAGCGAGGAGATCGCCTTCAACACGACGATGTAGAAGCCGACCACGAGGTAGGCGACGATCAGCAGGAGCACGATGGCGATGGCGATGGACTGGGAGCGCCGCGCGTCCAGGCGATCGATCCGAGCCTGGAGCACTGCGTCGAGGTTTGCCACGTCCATGTCCCACTGGCGTCCGCCAGCGTCGAGAGCGGCCTGACTAACCGCCGAGATCGCATTGCTTCCGGTATCGCCTGTGCCCGATGCGGCGACGCCGGCTGAGTACCCAGCGGCGTTCGGCGCAGCGGGCGCGTCGGTGGGCGCTGCCTGCAACCCGACGGCTCGCTCGGCCACCTGATCGACGCGCCGGAGGAAGGCGTCCGTGGCCGATCCGTAGCTCTCGAGCTGGGTCTGGATGTCGGAATTGATGGTGTGCGCCGGATTGTTGCCAAGCGCGATTCCCACCCCGCGCTTCAAGGTATCGACGTTGGATCGGACCTGGCCCGATAGGATCGGAACGTTCGCGCGCTCCTCCGGGCTGATGTGCTGGTGACGGATCGCGTTGTCGCCGATAAAGGCGAGCTGGGAGAGGAGCGCTTGCGTCGTGGGGAGCACGACGACGGCGTTGTACATTAAGTAATAGCTGTCGAGGTCCGGGTCGAGGATCAGGCCGGACGAGTCGCCGACGGCCACGATGAGCGAGTCAATGTCCATGATGAAGGCGGTGCGCCGAGAATCGGTGAGCGCCGACAGAT
The DNA here is from genome assembly GCA_035652535.1 of Chloroflexota bacterium. Taxonomy (NCBI): domain Bacteria; kingdom Bacillati; phylum Chloroflexota; species Chloroflexota bacterium. The sequence continues at coordinate 98,977 of DASRDP010000093.1, read as the reverse complement.
CCGTGTCACGCCCGGGGTTCTTGAGGTCGCGCCAGGTATCCTTCAACGCCGCCAGCTTGGCCGTGATCGCGGGGCTCAGATTCACATCTCGATCGACCGATTCGACGCCTTGGAGGTCCTGGTCGATCGCCGCCTGCAAGCGGAGCATCTCCTCCTGCACGGGCTCGTCGTGGACGTAATACGCGTGGGCGACGATCTTCTCGGTGGCCGCCGTGTCGAGCGCCTGGCTCAGCGGCCGCAGGTAGCGCGTTCCTTGCATCTCCTTGCGCGCCACGGCGATATCGATGCCCATCTGCGAGGCTAGCAAGTAGATGAACAGGATCAATGGGAGGACGAACAGGGCGCTGATCAAGATGAACCGCTGACGAAACGTCAATCGGTTCATGAGGGCAATGGCTGGATCGAAGAACCGGATCATCTATGCGCTCCGGACTCATTCCGACGATAGAAGCCGTAGTGAAGAGGCGTCAAACCGGGGATCTCCCGGTCAGCGAGGGACTCGGTGGCGCCGAGGAATAAAACGCCGCCCGGCCGCAGCGCCTCGGCGAGCGCGCGGCAGATCTCGTATCGGGCGTCTACGGTGAAGTAGATCAAAACGTTCCGGCACGCGATGAGGTCGATCCCGATGGGGGCTGGATCCTTGAATAGGTCGTGGCGATTGTAGGTGATCATTCGCCGCGCGTGATCGTTCACCCACCAACGCCCCTGTTCGTCGCGATGAAGATGCCGCTGGCGCCTCGCCGAGCTCACGTTGCGCACGTCCTTCTCTGAATACGGCCCGCCGGAGCGGGCGCGCGAAAGAGCCACATTGTCGATATCTGTGGCGAGGATGCGGTGCGCCAATCCGTCCCCCCGCTCCGCAAGGAGGACCGCCAGGGAGTAGGCCTCGTGTCCGGCCGAGCATCCTGCGCTCCAAACGTGTGCGCGTCGCCCGTGGGAGAGGAGCGCCGGCAAGATCGTCCGCTCGAGGTAATCGAACTGTTCGGGGTCGCGAAAAAACTCCGACACGTTGATGGCAAACCGATGCACGAACGCTTCCCGCTCGGCGGGGTCGTCGTCGAGCAGCTGGGCATACTGCCGCAGATCGCCTGCGCTGCTCCGATGCGCCATGCTTCGGAGCCGTCGTCGAAGCTGATCGGGACGATAGGACGCCAGATCGATCCCGAACAGGCGAAGAGCCTTGTTGAGGATCAGCTCGTAATCGGCGTCTTCCCGATCGCTGGCCGGCGGAGCGATTTGCGCCCCTGCCCGTTGCTCCATGCCGTCGCTGCCTCCGCAATCTGGTCGAGGGGAACGATCTGGTCGGTGCATTGCTGTTCGATGACGGCGCGGGGCATCCCGAATACGACGCACGTCGACGGGTGTTCGGCGATTACCGTGCCGCCGCAAGCTTTGACGGCCGCGGCGCCGCGCGCTCCGTCCGATCCCATGCCCGTGAGCACCACGGCCAGGATTCGCCTCGCGTAGCGCGGCGCCGCGCTTTCGAGCGTGACGTCCAGTGAGGGACGCACGCCATGGACTGGCTGGCCTTTGTGAAGGTGAACGCGAGCCTCCGGGGAAACGGTCAAGTGATAATCCCCCGGCGCCATGAAGGCGACGCCAGGCACGAGGAGATCTCCCTCCTGCGCTTCGCGTACCGCGATCTGGCCCTCCCCATCGAGGCGCTGGGCGAGGGAGCGCGTGAACGTATGCGGCATGTGCTGAATGATGATCACCGCCGCGGGGAGGCTCCGGGAGAAGTGAGGGATGACGGCGCGAAGAGCGCTCGGTCCGCCGGTCGAGGCGCCGATGACGATCAACTGGCGCGCCGCCGCGGGAGGCCAGGCCGCATCGCTGGCCCCGTGGGCGACTACACCCGGGGTTCGCGAATTCTTTTGCCTCCCGTCGGTCCGCCCCGCCGGCCCGCCCTCGTCCGCGCCACGGCCGGCCTGCATCGGGCTGCCAGCGGCTCTGCGGACGGCTGCGACCAGCTCGCCCCCCAACCGGGCCTGCTCCCCGCGCACGCCTGACTCCGGCTTGGCGACGAACTCGACCGCCCCCAGGGCCAGGCCGCGGATCGCGGTGTTCATCCGGTCTTCGCCGGCCTCGCTGACCACCACAACGGGCATGGCGTGCTCCGCCATGATGGACGCGATGGTCGCGATGCCCTCGCCGTTCGGCATGAGCGCATCGACAGTGACGACGTCCGGGTGCAGCGCGCGAACCATCTCGAGGGCTGCATCGCGGTTTCTCGCCACACCGACCACGCGCAGATCGTCCGTCGCCTCCAGGTGCTGAGCAACGATGTGGCACATCACCACGGAGCTGTCGACGATCAGCACGGACACGCGCGGCGCTTGACTCACGTCAGCAGGCTTTCAACTGCCTGGAGCACGCGCGCGTCGTCAAATGGCTTGACGACGAAATCGCGCGCGCCGCCTTTGATGGCCTGTGTCACGACCGCTTGCTGTCCCGTTGCCGTCAGCATCGCGACGCGCGCGCCCGGATCGAACTTTCGGATCTCGGCGAGCGCCTCGAGGCCGTCCATCTTGGGCATGGTCACGTCGAGCAGCACGGCATCGGGCCGATTCGCCTTGTAGACTTCCACGGCCTCCTGTCCATCGCCGGCTTCGACGACTTCGTGGCCGGCCTGCTGGAGCAGGTTGCGGCACTTCATGCGCATGAACTGCGCGTCATCGACTACGAGAATCTTGGCCATCAAGTCTGCCCTCCAGCGGGAATGGTGATGCGGGGTTGCGGCGCGCGAGCGGCGGGTCCACATTCGGTGGTCGCGGCCGATGCCCTCGCGGCGCGACCGAATTTCGCGTTGGTGATCACTGGTTGTTCCTCAGCGTGTCCACGAGGTGCTGAAGCTGGCTCGGGTCTGGCACCACGAGAAAATAGCCGCCGATTCCTTCGGGGTCCTCGGCGATGACCGTTTCGATCAGCAGGACGGAGTCCGATTCAGAGCCCAGGTCTGCCAACCGCCTATCGAGCAGCGCGCGCGCTGGTGCTTCCTCGACGATCGGCGTGGAGGGAACGAACAATGCGCCCGCCAGATCGGCGATCGAGCCGGCAAAAAAGGCGCCCATGACGTTCCCGACTTCGGCAAGTGCCGATCGGCTCATGTCGTCGAGACCTCGAGTCGTGCCGCGGGGCTGTCCGAGCAGCAGATCAACGAGCTCGCGCGCGTGGTCTGGATCGAAGAGCAGAATGACCCGTGCACTCCAATCACCTCCCAGCGTCAGGGAGATCCCGACCACGGATTCCTCGCCCGCTGAAATTCGATCCGCGATCTGCTCGGAGGGAAGAATGGATACGCGCAAAGCGCGGACTTGAACGGGCCTGCCGATCATTCCCGAAATGCCCGAGGCGGCATGAGCAAGCCCGAGCTGCACGGCGCGCTCGAGGATCTCCTGGTCCGTCGCGGTCAGCAAGATGGTCACGCTCTGTGCACCCTCTCCGGCTTCACGCGGTGCGGGTCCCCGGGGCGGCCGGGACGTCGGCGGAACCTGGCGCGTCGTAGGTGAGGGCGCTACCCGCCAGCAGACCGGCGATATTGAGAATCGGACACACGCGGCCGTCGACGAGGATCGTGGCGCCTGCCATCCCGCGGGTCTGGCCCAGAAACGTTCCGACCTGTTTGATCACCACGTCTTGCTCCCCCAACAGCCGCTCTACGACGATCCCAATCCGTCTTCCGGCGGTGTGGACCGCGACAGCCGTGACGGCATCGGCGTTTCGATCTTGCCGCGGGCCGTCGATCAGCTCATCGAGCCACACGAGCGGCAACATCTCACCGTGCAGCTCGGTGGCCGGGCGTCGTCCGACTGATTGAATCTCGTGCCGGGCGACCCGAACCACCTCGGCCACGGCGGTCAATGGTATCGCGTACGCGCGATCGCACGCGGTCACGAGCAGCCCGCGAATGATGGCCAGCGTGAGAGGAAGCCGGATCGTGAAGTGTGCGCCGCGTCCCGGTTCGCTCTCCAGCGCGATGGAGCCGTTGACCCGTTCGATTCGGGATCGAACGATGTCCATACCCACTCCTCGCCCCGAGACTTCCGTAATCGATGAGGCCGTCGAAAATCCGGGAACGAAGATCAGGTCAAGAAGCTCGCGCGCCGGCAGTGCATCTGCTGAATCGGGTGCGATCAGGCCGCGGGCGATGGCGATCTCACGCACGCGCGCCGTATCCACGCCAGCGCCATCGTCAGACACGTCGATCAGAATCTGATTCCCGTCGTGACGGGCTGCGATGGAGATGATTCCAGCCGGCGACTTGCCCTGTCGCCGCCGCTCGTCCGGCGTCTCAATCCCATGGTCCACGGAATTGCGGACGAGGTGCACGAGGGGGTCGGCCAACTCCTCGACGACGGCGCGGTCCAGCTCGGTTTCTTCTCCCGAGATTCGCAGCTCCACCTCCTTACCCTCCGCCTGGGCGACGTCGCGCACGACCCGGGGAAGCCTGCGCAACACGCTCGAGACCGGCACCATTCGGCTCTTCAACACTTCGTCGCGGAGGTCGTCAAGGGTGCGATGGAGGTGCAGGCAGACGTCCTCGATCTGGCCCCCGAGCGGTCCCGCCGCGGCCGAAGCCCGCCAGCGCTCCACGATCTCTTCGATGCGCGCCCGGTCGATCACCAGCTCGCCGACGAGGTTCATGAGGACGTCAAGCTGGTCGACGCCGATGCGAATGGAGCCGCCCGCCCGATTGGCTCCGTCGTGCTCGTCGGCGTGCGCAGTTTCGATAGTCGGCTGCGGCGGCTGGAACGTCTCAGGCGCGCCGGCGTCCAATGTGGGCCGCGGACCGGCGGACGCGTCGGGCGCAGCCCGTCGCTCGGCGACCTCGGCCGCTGGCGCTTCCGGCGAAGCCGCCGCCTCCTGCGGAGGCCCGCTGCAGATCTCCGTCAGTTGGCGGATGGCGGCGTCGACACCCGGCGCGTCGAATGCGGGATCGTTGGCCCGGGCGAGCATCTGCCGGAGGAGGTCGCAGCTCGTGAACAGAGCATCAGCGAGCGGAAGGGTGATGGAAAGCTGCCCGCCGCGGAGGCGGTCCAACAGTGATTCCATCGCGTGGGTGAGTCGAGTCATCGCGTCGAGCCCGACGGCAGCGGAGGAGCCCTTGATGGTGTGGGCGAGCCGGAAGGTCTCGCGAAGCAGGTCCCTATCCCCCTCGGTTTGCTCGAGCTGAAGGATCGCGGCGTCCAGCGCCTCGATCTGCTCGCGCGTCTCCTCGAGAAAGAGCTCCCACTCCTCCTCGGTGATCCCGGCGGGCGCGCTCATGGTGGCGGGAGCTGCGGGTCGAGGGTGGCCAGGGCTTTGCTCTGGGCGGCCGTCAGCACGCGATCGACGTCCAGAACGACGACCAGGGACTCTCCCAGGGCTGCCACGCCGCGCATGTAGGCCGTCTCCACTCGCGACACGACTCGCGATGGAGGTTCGAGCGACGAAGATGGGAGCCGGACGACCTGGGTCACTGCGTCGACGATGGCGCCGAGCAGCTGTCCGCCGAATTCGACGATCAAGATGCGGCTGCGCCGGGTGATTTCCCCGGGAGGAAATCCGAGCAACCGGCGCAGGTCCACGACCGGGAGCACGCGGCCGCGAAGGTTGGTCATCCCCTCAACAAAATCCGGCGCGCGGGGAATTGGCGCGATGTCCTGCCGGCGGATGATCTCGCGCACGTGGCCGATGTCCGCCGCGTACGACTCACCCGCCAGCTCGAAACAGACGACGGGGAGCTCGTCAACGCCGGACGGAGCGGTCACGACTCGCATCCGCCACGGACAGCGTGCTGGGTCGCCTGCGCGAGGGGCAGCACACGTCAGGCGCGAGAGGCCGCGAGGCCGAGAGCCTGCTGGGCCTGACGCATGGTCACGGTCACGGCGATGTCGAAAATGCGCTTCTGGATGAAGATGTCGAGTAGCTCCGAGTCGATGTGATTCGCCTGTGCTTCCTGGGACAGGATGTCGAGCGCCTTGTCCACGGGAACCGCGCGCTTGTACGGTCGATCGGCTGCCGTGAGCGCATCGTAAATATCCGCGATGGTCATCATGCGCGACTGCAGCGGAATCTCGTTCTCCTTGAGGCCGTTCGGGTAGCCGGACCCATCGAGCTTCTCGTGATGCGCCCCGGCGATCAGCGGGAGCTGCTTGAGCTGGCGCGTCCACGGCATAAGGGAGAGGAAGCGATACGTGTGGGAGACGTGGGACTCGATCTCGACCCGCTCTTCTTCCGTGAGCGAGCCGCGACGAACCGAGAGGGCCAGGAGCTCCGGCTCTTCCAGCATCGGGCGCTCGTTGCCCTCAACGTCCATATATGTGCGCGTGGCGATCTCCTCCAATTGGCCCACCGCCTCCTGTGCAAGAACGGTCGGCTCGTTGGCGGCGACGATGGTGGCGAGATCTTCGTCGAGCTGCTGAATGCGTCGGCGATAGTCGGCATCCAGGGGCCCAATCGCCGCGAGAAACGCCGCGCGGTCGCGCTCCAGGGCAATCGCAAGCTGGCGGCGGTTGTGCTCCGCCTCGAGCGCTTTGCGCACATAGCCGAAGCGCAGGCGGATCACCTCGAGCTGCGGATCGAAGAGCTTCTTCGCCTTGACCAGAACGTGCTCGCGGACCCCGATCTTTCCGAAGTCGTGCAGCAACCCCGCGTACCGGATCTCGCGGATCTGTTCGTCGGTGAAGTGCGCCTCGCGCCATCGCCCAACCCCTATGTCGCTCACGGCCTGGGCAATGCCGACGGTTAGCTCGGCCACGCGCTCCGAATGGCCGGAGGTTGTGGGGTCTCGAGCCTCAATCGCCGTCACCGACGCGCGGACGAACCCCTCGAACAGTCGCTCGATGTTTTGAATGAGAAGCTGATTGTTGAGCGCAACGGCCGCCTGCCCCGCGAACGCGTCCAGCACCTCCTCCGCTTGGTGGGGAAACGGCGTCACCTCGCGCTCGGCCACCTCTGCCGAGGAGAGCTTGACGTCGAGCGACGGCTTGTGGTTGATGAGCTGAATCACGCCGATAATGTCGCCTTCGTGGTTACGCATCGGCACGGCAAGCATCGATTTGGTTCGATATCCCATGCGCTCGTCGAAGGCGCGATTGAACCCGTACGGCGCGTCGTCCGGCAGGTGGTAGACGTCGGCGATGTTGAGGGTCTCGCCGGTGAGCGCGGCGTACCCCGCGATGCTTCGGTCGGTCAAGGGCATCGTGGAGCGCTGATAACTGGCAGTGATGGAATCATTCTGGGCGATCTCGAACCGAAGAATCGGTTGCTTGTCTTGGTCCTCGTCGACGAGATACAGGCTACCAGCGTCCGCGACCGTCATTTCCCGGCACCGCTGAAGGATCAGGTTCTGGAGCCGGGCGATGTCGCGCTCGGCGGAGAGAGCGGTCCCGACCTCAAAGAGGCTCCGCGCCTCCGCGTCTTTGAGCGCCGCGAGCCTCCGCGCGGCCTCCAGCTCGGCTCGCATGGACAGAGCGGTGAGCGCGGACCGGACCGCGGTGACGAGCGCGGGGATGCTAATCGGTGGCGAGATCCAGGCCTGGGGGGCGAAAGCATCGTCCTCGGTCAGATCGACGAGCTCCTCGCGCGGCGCGCCAACAATAACGAGAGCGGCGCCGGCCTTCTCGACTCGTCGGAACAGCGCAACCGCGTCGTCCCGACCTTCCGGAAGGGCCTCCGACGGCGCGATGAGGGCGACGAACGATGGACCCGAGGACTCGGCGTCGCGAAACGCGGCCCCTACCGCGGCCTCAGGATTGGCAAGGGCAGCGATGGGAGCGCGATGCACGGCCAGGCCCCGCTCGGCGAGCAGCTTTGCGAACTTCTCGGGCAGCACATCGCCGACTGCAACGACCGTTCCCCGAACCCTGGGTGTCTCCGCTGCGCTGCGACTCATGGCTCTTGCCTTCCCTCTGCCCCCCTCGACCTGCAATCGAGCGAACGCCGACGCGTGAGTATACTGCGCGAATTTACATCCGCCGGCTGTGACGCGCATGTGTCGTCCAGTGTGAGGTGTATCACAGCAGCGGCGCGGTCATTTTGCGATGGAAGTCCTAATCTGGCGACGTTCCAGCGACCTCGAGGAGACGGCGGGCGATCTGATCGGCGCCGTCGCGGGGAACCGGCTCCCACGGCGTGGTCAGGTGGATCGCTTCCTGGATCGCGGGGCCAAGGCGCCCCGCGAAGAGGTCGTCGTTGGATACGAAGACCGCGCGCCCCATTGCGTGCATGGCGGGAACGAGGATCTGCTCTTCCGCGAACCCCGGACGCGTGCTGTAGACCATCGGCACGCGGTTGGCCAGACAATCGGCCACGGTTCCATATCCCGGCTTCATGATCACGACGTCGCACGCCGCAAGCACATCGTGATACGGGATCCGATCGTCGGTGCACACGACCACGTTGTCGGGCGGGCGCGAGGCGGGCTCTGACGTGAGGACGAAGATCGCTTCCGGCGTGTTCGCGAGGGCCGAAAGGTCGAGGCTGCGTAACCCCATGCCGCCGAAGCTGACGAGCGCCAGCGGCCGCGCGTCGGCCCGAGTGATCTTCTGCCGCGTGACATCACGATCCGCGTCGGAGATGTGCGCGATGAGGGGCGCGTCTTCGATGCGGCGAAACGCGCGCATCTCGTCGTGCATCGGTAGCCGCAAGAGGAGATCGGCCCGCTGCTCGCTCCGTTCGATCGATGCCACGATCTCCGCGATTTCGGGCCGATCGCTGCCCATGTTTCGGTAGATCCAGCTCCAGTTGAAATTTCCGATGGCCACGCTCGGGACGCCGAGCGTGGATGCGACGTCGAAGGCGAGCGGCGGAATGTCGGAGACGACGAGGCGGGGCTGCAGGCCGGCCAGTGCCTCGCACTCCGCCGTGGCCAGCCCCGGTCGAGCTCGCTCAAAGGCAAGCGCCCGGTCTACGGTCTCGTCGATGCACGGCGTGAGGCTGTCGACCTGGACGATCCCGACGTCCGTTTGTACCCGGACGCACTCGGCGGTGGAGGGGTAGAGCCACGACGGTGTCGCGGTCCGAACCATGATCGGACACGCGGGAGCCAGGCGTTGGACCGCGCGCAGCATCTGTCCGGTCCGTGCTCCGTGACCGAACCCGTGGCCAGACGTGTACGCGATGATGGGGCCCGTCCGTCTCATGACTTGCCGGGCGCGGCGTGGGCGATTTCGGACATGCTGAGCCGCTCGACCCACACGGCAATGACTCCGCCCGCCGTGACCGGAATGTACTGGAGGACGTGATACAGGAGGGCGAGCGCGAATGCCTGCGAGTTGTCCACGCCGAAAATCTGTGTGAGGCTGACGCTAAATCCCCATTCCATCGCGCCGACGAAGCCTGGACTCGACGGCAGGGTGAGCGCGATGGTGAGCACCAGAAGGACGACAAACGACTGAAACATGGAGAGCGACATGCCAAACATCAGAAACATGAAATAGATCCCCAGGGCGTAAGTGATCCAGAGGCCGAAGGAGATCATGGCCGCGGCGAGGAGCAACGGTGCGCTCCGGAACACGCCGAGCCCGGCGACGAAAGTCTGGAGGACGCGCAGCGCGGGCGCCTTGACGCGAGACGGGAGCGGCCCGAGAACGCGTGTCGCCAGGGCGACGGTCGTCGATTCTCGCACCAGAAGGCCCACGAGGAGGACGAGCGTCACGATGTAGATGCCGGCGGCGACATAGCCGGCCCCGCTCACAATGTCCGGAAGCGGCTGGCGAAGGATTACTACGATGAAGAGCGCGGACACGGTGAGCCCGTCGAGCACCCGATCGATCACGACCGTGGCGAGCGAGGTGCTGTAGGGAATCTCGGCGAGGCGCGCCCCCGCGTACGCGCGCACGAATTCACCCGCGCGGGCCGGGAGGACGTTGTTGGCCATGAGCCCGATCATCGTCGCGGAGTTCAGCTTGAGAAACGACGATCGTTTCAAGGGGAGGAGCAGGATCTGCCATTTCAGCGCGCGCAGCAGGGCCTCCACGATGACGAGCGCCACCGATGGGACGACGTATGCGCCGTTGACTGACTGCGTGTAGATCCACGCCTGGCGAAGGTCGACGTCGCGCAGGGAGAGCCAAAGCAGGAGCGCACTGACGGCGACGCCGAGCCACACTTTGCGGTTCACGGATGCGTCCTCCGTGCCTGGTGTTGCGCCTCGGCACACAGGACACGCGGCAAACGACGATACGGTCTGAAAGTGGAATGGGCGCGAGATGAGGCCCTTGGGCCCGCGGCCAGCGGACAACGTGCTCGGCTGGCTCGGATTGTATCGATCCGGCGATGACTGTTCAAGCTCGCCTCGCATGTCCCGGGGAGAACGCGCCGGCCGCCGAGAGCGAGCGATTCGGTGGTTCCCTTATAAGCTGGCATTCACACCGCGCAGTGCGCAAAGCCTTCAATCGCCTGCGATTCGAAGGAGAAAAACATTACAGAGCGCCCCGTTACTCCGTGTCACGTTGTCACAGTTTTTGATAAGCGGTCAACTTCCCTTGACATCAGCGCTCGTAGCCCTTTAGTCTGTAGCCGCTGCGCGAGGGGCAGCTTATAAGTCCTGATATATGGGCCCTCGCAATCCTGTGCAGGGGGAGTACCGACAACTCCAAACGCCGTTTCTCCGTTGTGGAGGCGGAGATCGGGGGAGCACCCAGTTCCTTGGCCGTCGGTCGCTACTGCGCGATCGCGCGGTTTGGACGATCCCCTAGCTCCTAATGATCTTGTCGGCCCGTGCTCGTCGGCAGTCGCCGGAGGCCGTCTCCGGCACGGCGTCCTCTCCATGGCGCCCCAATCCTTCACCCGCTCCCCCACACTCATTCGGTTCGCGCCACTCTCCACTGCACGATTGGTCGGCGACGTTGCCGGTCCACGCGTGAAAACCTCGCTGAATTTCCAAGGAGGAGATTTGATTCGTTCAAAATTCTTCCGGCTGGGCGCGCACGCGGCGTTTGCCGGCGCGCTGCTCATCTGGGGACTCGGACTGCAGACGGGAGCGGCTGCCGCCGCGCCGGACGATGGCGCCGGGCGGGCGTGGGACGCTCGCGTCCAGAACACGGGCATGCAGGGCCTCCAGGTGCGCCAGGGACCGGGCCTCGACTACCCCACGTTGGGTGTCTTACCCGAAGGCGCGTACGTGCACGTGGTGAGCGGTCCGCGATTTGATCAGGACGGTCGGGACTGGTATCAGGTGACGGGATTTACCCAAGCCGGCACTCTGGGATGGAGCGCCGGTGACTACCTCGTCGCCGGCCCACCGGCGCCGGCCAACGCCCAGACCACGCTTCAGGCCGCGGGCACCGGCGTGGCGGCCGCGGGAGGCCAATCATTCGTCGCAACGGTGACCGCGTACACGTACCAGACGCCCGGAAACGGGGCTCACGGGTCCCTCACGCGCTCGGGCACGCTGGCGCACTGGGGAACCGTCGCGGTAGACCCTCGAGTCATCCCCCTTGGCTCACGTTTGTTGATCGATGGCTACAGCGACGTGTTTACGGCAGAGGACACCGGCGGCGCTGTGGTCGGAAACCACGTGGAGATCTTCTTCACCGACAGTGCGTCGGCGTTGCAGTTCGGGGTCCAGCAGCGGAACGTCACGGTGCTGCCCGAAGCGGCCAGCAGCCGCTAAGCCTCAGCTTTGCTCAGCGTAGACAGAAATTCCTGATTGTTCTTTGTCTTGACGAGCCGGTTGAGCACCAGCTCGATGCTGTCAGACGACCCGATCTGTGCCAGCATTCGGCGCATAAGCCAGACCTGTTTCAGCGTCGTCTCGTCCAGCAACAGCTCCTCGCGCCGCGTCCCGCTTCGGAGGACGTCAATCGCGGGAAAGATACGTCGATCCGCGAGCTTGCGATCGAGGTGGAGCTCCATGTTGCCGGTGCCTTTGAACTCCTCGTAGATCACGTCGTCCATCCGGCTGCCGGTATCGACGAGGCACGTTGCCATGATCGTTAGGCTTCCGCCTTCCTCGATGTTCCGCGCGGCGCCGAAGAAGCGCTTCGGGGGATAGAGGGCCACCGGATCGATGCCGCCCGAGAGCGTGCGCCCGCTGGGCGGCACGTCGAGGTTGTACGCCCGAGTCAATCGAGTGATGCTGTCCAGCAGGATCACCACGTCGCGGCCGCCCTCGACAAGGCGCTTCGCGCGGTTCAGCGCCATCTCTGCGACAGCCGTGTGGTCCTCGACCGGTTCGTCGAACGTGGAGGCGATGACCTCCGCGCGCACCGAGCGCTTCACGTCCGTCACCTCCTCGGGCCGCTCGCCGATGAGGGCCACCATGAGGTGAATGTCGGGATAGTTGGTCGTGATGCCGTTGGCGATTTGCTTGAGCACCGTCGTCTTGCCGGCCTTCGGCGGTGAGACGATGAGGCCGCGCTGGCCCCGTCCGATCGGTGACACGAGGTTGATCAGACGCTGGGTCAGCGCCTCGGGTGTGGTCTCCAGGTTGATGAGCTTCGTGGGGAAGATCGGCGTCAGCGAATCGAAATACGGTCGGCGCTTCGCAACCTCGGGATCGACGCCGTTGACGGCTTCTACCCGGATCAGTCCGTAGTACTTCTCGTTGTCTTTCGGTGGGCGGATCTGGCCGGTGACCATGTCGCCGATCCGTAGGCCAAGCCGCCGAATCTGGGTCTGCGAGACGTAGACGTCGTTGGGACCCGGCAAACAGCTTGGGCCACGGAGAAACCCGTATCCCTCGTCGACAATGTCGAGAATCCCCCCGCCAAATATATTTCCCTGCTGCTCGGTCTGCGCCTGAAGGAGGCGGTAGATGAGGTCCTGCTTCCGCATCGTACTGGTGCCATGCACCCCGAGATCGCGGGCGAGGTCCTGGAGTTCTTCGCGGGTTTTGGCTTCAAGCTCGCTAAGGTACAACGCAGTTTGCTCCATGCAGTGAACATACCTGTTCACAATGGTCGATTTGTCGCACCAGGTGTCTCAAATGGCGCCGCGAACGGCGAAATGGGGAAGTATCCCAGGTACCCGTTAGCGGACCTGCCCGTTTCTTCTACTTAGCTCCTCGAAGCGGTGCTTGTCGAGAGGCGGGGAGACCGTGTCTCGAAAGCAGCTCGCATTCCCTGGCCGAAGCGGAGAATTTTAGAGTACGCGAACCTGAAAAGCGGGCCGAGCGAGGTGGTGTGGCATGCGGCGGAACGTACGCGGCCACGAGGACCGAAATCACGGCCGCATTATACGGGGGAGAAACCGGTGCAACAACCCCATTCTTTGGGACCCATGTTGCTGGCAGTCATTGTAACGGACCGGGATTGCTGGGCGCAATCCGATGGGGGCGTGCCTGGCGAAGGATGGCCTAGTGGTCGACGGGGTTGCCGGCGCGAATCCACTCAGTTGTGCCGCCAGAGAGGTTGTAGACCTCTTTGTAACCCAACATTGCCGCGACTTCGCACGCGATGGCGCTGCGCTCGCCGACCGCGCAGACAAAGAGCTGTGGCTGATCACGATCGCCCGATAGATTCGCGTCCGGGTTGTTGATGATGCTGGGAAGCGGAATATGGGTGGCCTGTGGAATATGGCCCGTCACCCATTCGTCCGGATTGCGCACGTCGATGACGCGCACCTTCCCGGACGCCATGAGCGCCTTCGCTTCTTCGATCCCAATCCGCTTGAACGGCTCCTGGGGTTGCTGCACGTGGTTGTCCTCCGTCGTTTCTTCGCTCCATTCTACCCGAGAGCGTGGCTGCGACCGCGGCACGAAACGTGCGACAATGAGGCGCCCACACACGAACGCGGTTGCCGCATCCAGGAGGTCCGATCACGACACCCACGAACACGCGCCAAATGACCGGTGAGGAGCGAATCCTCTCCGCCGCGCACTTGCAGCCCGTCGACGCTACGCCCGTCTGGTTCATGCGGCAGGCCGGCCGGTGCTTGGCCGACTATCGCAAGCTCCGCGAGCGACACGACATTCTGACGATCGCGAAGACGCCGGAGCTCTGCGCCCAAGTCACGCAAATGCCAGTCGACACGTTCGGCGTCGACGCCGCGGTCATGTACGCCGACATCATGTTGCCGCTCGAGGGGATGGGCGTCCCGTTCATCATCGAGCCAGAGATCGGCCCCATCATCGACCATCCGATTCGCACCGCGCACGACGTCGCGCGCATCCGCGTCATCGAGGCCGAGGAAGCGACCCCGTACGTGTTCGAGGCGATTCGCCTTCTGCGCAAGGAGCTGGCCGGTCGCGCAGCGCTGGTCGGGTTCTCCGGCGGCCCCTTCACGCTGGCCTGCTATCTCGTCGAGGGCCGGCCCTCCCTCGGCTACGCCCAGGCGAAGCGAATGATGTTGGCCGAGCCGGACCTCTGGGGCCAGCTCATGGACAAGGTGACCGAGGTGGTGGTCCGCTACCTCAGGGCTCAGGTCGGCGCCGGTCTGCAGCTCGTCCAGCTCTTCGATAGTTGGGTGGGTGTGCTGAGCCCCCGAGATTACGAGCGGTCGGTCCTGCCATATTCGGCGCGGATCTTCGCGGCGATGCGCGATCTCGGCGTTCGGACGATCCACTTCGGTACAGCAACCGGCGGGCTGCTCGAGCTGATGTGTCGGGCGGGCGGCGATCTCATCAGCCTCGATTGGCGCGTTTCGCTCGACGAAGCCTGGGCCCGCATCGGATACGCGCGCGGGGTGCAGGGAAATCTGGATCCGGCGACGCTGCTTGCTCCGTTCTCCGTCGTCAAGGAGGCTGCCGACGATGTCCTGCGCCGAGCCGCGGGCCGGCCAGGTCACATCTTCAACCTCGGACACGGCGTGCTGCCGGACACCAACCCGGACGATCTCACACGCCTCGTGGAGTACGTTCACTCGGCCAGCGCCCGCGCATGACCACGTGGCCCGAACGCGGTCTCGATCGAACGGCCGTTGCGATGCCCACAGTGGCCGAGGGACCACATGACTGATGACCTCGTCGGCGTGCTCCTCATGAGTTTCGGCACGCCCGAGACGCTCGACGACGTGCCGACATACCTCTCGCGGGTGCGGGGTGGTCGGCCTGTGCCCGACGATCTGGTGGCGGAGATGCGGCGCCGGTTCGCGCTCGTTGGTGGGTCTCCGCTGACGCGGATCACCCGCGCGCAGGCCGCGGCGCTGGAGGGAGTGCTCAACGGTGAAGAAGCCCCTTGCGCTCCCGGTGGGCCGGGTGATTCGGGGGTGCGCGATCCAGAGGCCATCGAACGTGTCCGGCCGCGTTCAGGGTTCCGCGTCGCGGTGGGAATGCGCCACGCGCCGCCATTCATCGCAGATGGCCTGGCAGGTCTCGCGCGGGCAGGGGCGCGTCGCATCATCGCCGTGATCCTTTCGCCACAATATTCACCCGGCATTATGGGTGGATACCACCGCGCCCTCGACGCGGCACGCTCCGAGCACGCGGACGTGCAGGTCGCCATTGCGGGCGCCTGGTACGACGTTCCCGAGTTTGTCGATGCCCTGGCCGGACGGCTGCGCGATGCCCTGGGCCAGGTTGCTCGGCCCGAGCGCGAGTCCGTGCCGGTGCTGTTTACGGCGCACAGTCTTCCGCGCTCGATCGCGGAGAGCGAGCCCGCGTACCTCGATCAGCTTCGCGATACAGCGGCCCTCGTGGCGGCGCACGCCGGGTTGTCCACCGATCGCTGGCGGTTCGCGTACCAGAGCGCCGGTCACACCCCGGAGCCCTGGCTGACACCCGACCTGAAAGACGTCTTCCCGCTGCTGCGAGCGGCTGGACATCGGACCGCCGTGGTTGCGCCGATTCAGTTTCTCGCCGACCATCTCGAGGTCCTGTACGATCTGGACGTCGCGGCGCGCGAGCAGGCCCGCGATGCCGGCATCCAGTTCGTTCGACCCGAGAGCTTGAACACGATGCCGCTCTTCATTCGCGCGCTGGCGTGCGTGGTGTTTCGCGAGTTGGAGGGAATGTCTCAACGCGCCGACGCGTTGGCTCGAAAGGGGTATGGGTAATGGAGACGACGCGGCAGGCGGCGGGAACCACGATTCGCGTATATGGCACGAGCTGGTGCCCGGACTGCATCGTGGCGCGCCGGGTGCTGGACGGCTTCGATGTCGATTACGAGTGGATCGACATCACCGGTAATGACGAGGCGATCGAGTTCGTCATGACAATCAATCGCGGCTATCGCAGTGTGCCGACGATCGTGCTTCCCGGCGGGCGAACGATGACCGAGCCGAGCGGGCGCGAGCTGACCGCGGTTCTTCTGGCTCTCGGCTATCAGCCGAAGTAGAGATCCGTTCGATATCCCATGAGCTGCCAGCTTGTTATCTGCCGGCCAGGGCCTCCGGTGAGATGGGGATGTCGACCTGGCGGCCGACGACGTCCACGACCGCGTTGACGATCGCGGCGGACATCGCGCAGTTCGGGCCTTCGCCGATGGGCGTGATGCCCAGGCTCGGATCCGGCGGGAGGAGAATCGTCTCCATCTCCGGCAGGTCGATCACGACCGGCAGCTTGTAGTCCTGGAGGTTGAGCGTCGTGACGCGTCCATCTTCGACGCGCAGCCCTTCGCACAGAGCGTAGCCAAATCCCTGCGCCAATCCGCCCTCGATCTGCCCCTGGTGGCCGACCGGGTTCACGATGCGCCCGACCTCGTGCGCGCTCACAATGCGCAGCGGTTTGACCTCGCCCGTCTCCAGATCTACGCGCGCCTCAACACCGACGGCTGCATACACCTCGACGACGTCGAACTGGCTCGGCGTATACCGGAGCACCTCGTCGAGGTCGCTTGGCGAGAGGGACGCGGCATCGGCCGTGCTGAGGAGTCGCCCATCCGGGGTGCGGAAGCCGCCCGGCTCGCGCCTGACCTGGCTCGCGTCGTAGCCGAACTCTGCCGCGACCAGCTCAGCGAGGCGATCCTGTAGGCGCTCCGAGAGGATCGCGATCATCCGCCCGATGAGCCGAGTGATGCGGCTTCCGCCAACCCCCCGGTCGTACTCGATCCCGTCGGTCGTCTGCTCGATCCGTATTCGGTCGAGGGAAAGCCCGAACTCTTCCGCCGCCATCGTGCGAAACGCGGTCAGCATCCCTGCGCCGTTTTCGATGATGGGGGTGTGGAGCACGATCTGACCATCGCGGGCAACGGTCATCGCGGCCATGTATTCCCCGAGGCTATTGCCCACCTCGACGAGCGCGATGCCCCGACCGACGCCGTTCGGCCGGGGCTTGGTCCAGCCGATGGCCCGGGCAGCGGCTTGGAGCGCCTCTCGGGCCCGAGGCCGCGACCCTGGCTCTCCGGTCGGCGTTTCACGGGGATCGTCCGGCGCATTGATGAGCCTGAGCTCCAGGGGATCCATGCCCATCGCCCGAGCGCAGAGGTCCATGTGGCACTCGACGGAGTGGATCGGCTGGGCCTCGCCGGGCGCGCGCATGTGCCCGCACGGAACGGTGTTCGTGTACACCATGTGGCCTTCGACGCGGAAGACGGGCACGGGGTATGGGCCCAGGCCGCCGCCGCGAATGCCGGGCAGCGTTGCGTCGGGCGCGGGTTTGAACGCCGCATACCCACCGCTGTTGTAGATGGCTCGCGTCCACCTGGCCAGCAGCTTGCCGTTGCGGTCGAACCCGCTCTTCACCGTTACCACGGCGGAGTGTCGGGGATTGCCCGCCATGAGCTCCTCCGCGAATGTCATGGTGAGCTTCACCGGCCGACCGCTGGCTTTCGCCAGGAAGTACGCAAGCGGGATGTCCATGAACGAGCCCTTGCCCCCGAAGTCACCGCCGAGGGGAAGCATGTGGATCTCGACCTGCTCTCGCGAGAGCCCGAGACCGAGGCGCAAGTAGTCGAGCAACAGAAATGGCGCTTTGTTCGAGGCCCAGATATGGGCAACCCCGCGATCATCAAGCTCCACCAGGCATGAATGTGGCTCGATGTAGCCCTGGTGTTGAACCGGCGTGCGGAACGTGTGCTCGAACACGAACGGCGCGGCATCGAGCGCCGCCTGGACTTCGGTTTCGCTGGCGCCCCAGACCGGCGCTGAGACGCTGTTCGGATAGTCGGCAACGCGCTGCTTGGGTGTGGCTTGCGCGCGTACCTCGTCCGGATCGTGGATCAAGGGGGCGCCCGGCCGCATCGCGTCGATTGGGTCGTACACGGCCGGCAGCTCCTCGTACTCGACGTCGATCAGATCGAGCGCCTGCTGCGCAATGTCGAGCGATTCCGCGGCCACGGCAACGACCTTTTCGCCGACAAATCGGACCTTTCCCTGCGCGAGGACGGGCATGTCGCGCATCGAACGGCCCACGCGCACTGGCGGCAGGTCGGCGCCGGTCAGGATCGTGTGGACTCCTGGTAGCTCCCGCGCCCTGGCCGCGTCGATCCGAACGATGCGGGCATGGGGCACCACGCTCCGCAGAACCTTCGCGAAGAGCATGCCTGGCCGCGTGATATCGGCCGCGTACGCGGCTTCGCCCGTCACCTTGGCGCGCCCGTCGAGGCGCTCGATCACATCATGCGTAGTCGCTTTCACGTCAGGTGCCTCCTGGATCTGGGGCGGGCGGCTCAACGGTTGCCCAGGGCAACGCTGAGCGCGGCGGTGAGCTTGAGGACGTCGCGGTCCGTGCGCCTGAGACGCTCGCAGAGGACGGTGGCGACATTGTAGAGCAGCCGGTAGCCCATCGAGAGGTCGGTTTCGACGAGGCGGTCGAAGCTGTCCTTGGTGACTTCCAGCAGATCGCAGTCCGTGCACGTTGAGACCGTAGCCGTTCGCTCGCGGTCGCCCAGGAGCGCCATCTCGCCAAAGAATTGCGGCGCGGACAGGCGCACGATCGTCTTGCGGCGCCAGCGATCGCTCTCAGGCGCTAAGGCGATGCCCAGGCGCTTCGTAATCTCGACGGCGCCCCGCGCAAGAACGTACATCGAGTCGCTCTGCTCGCCCTCGCGCAGGATGTCTGTTCCAACCGGTACCCGCGACTGGCGCATCACCCCGAGGAGGCGAGCGAGCTGGCCCTCGTCGAGCCCGGCAAACAGCGGCATCTCCTGCAGAACGCTGACGCTCGTCATGCGAGTCTCGGGATCCCAATCGCTGCGTCGTCCGGCTGGATAACGTAGGAATCCGGCGGGTTGACGAGCACGCGCATCTCGCCTTCTTCAAAGCGGAGATATTCGGTCCCAGCCTCACTGAACTGCTGCCGGATGAACTCGTCGACGAGGGAGTAATCGTCGGTGAGCAGGTCGTCGAGGGTAACGGCCTTGCTCTCGGCGACGATGGCGAGGGTGAGGAACCCCGAATCCTCGCGGAGCAAACGAAAGACGTCGGCGAAGGTGCGACCAACGTATTCGCGCGGGATGGGTAAATGTGACAGCTCCCCCTCGCCAAAGGAGAGCAGCCGTCGGACAACGCGGGACATTCCGGGTGAAAGCGCCGCCGAGGAGAGCATGAATCCGTTGAACTCGCCGCTGATCACGATGTCGTCGGCGCCCGCGCGGCGGAGGTGTGCCTCGCTGCTCATCTCCAGAGCCTCCGCGGTCACTTTGATGTCGGGCTTGAGGCTCTTCACGGCTAGGGTGACGAGCGTCGTATGTTCGTCCGCGGCTGCCGAGGCGCGCGAGGTATCGGTCAGGACGATGGCGGCGCGCGCGTGGCGAACGTTCGCGCGTTCGAGGGTCGCCTCGGCCGCTGGGTCCCCGTGGATGTAGTGGATCGTGGCGTCGTGGTTTCGGTACATCAGCTCGTGGGCCGTTTCCTCCGGCCCGTCATTGACCAGCACGATCAGCGCGCTTCGCCCGGAGGCCTGGAGCAGCCCCTCGAGCACGCTCTCGCCGTATTGATTCCATCCGCAGACGAGAATGTGGTCGGTCCATCGAATCGTGTCCAACCCGCGCTCCTCCCTGATCCGTTGGGTCACGAGATACGAGGCGATCGTCGCCGTGAACAAAAAGAGGAGGCTCATGCCGCTCAGCATCAGCGCCACGCCAATGAACTTTCCCAGTGTTGTCTTCGGCGTGAGGTCTCCGTATCCCACCGTGGACATCGTGACGATGCTGTACCACATCGCGTCGCCGAAAGAGCGAATATTGCGCTCGTCGCTCGTCATTTCGGCAAAGTAGATGGCGACGGAGCCGAGCGCGAATAGCGTGATCGAGAGCGCCGCCAGGCGCGGCACGTGCTGGCCTTGCAGCCTGCTCCACGCACGGCGGGCGCGCACGGCGATGGGCGCAGGGCGGGGGGCGTTGTTCATCTCCCGGTCGGCCCCGGGCTGGGGACTGCTCCCCTGCGGCTTCCGCCTCGCGAACGATGCGACGTGGCTCGTTTGGCTCGCCATGTGCGGCTTTTGGGATCCTCCGATTCGGCGCGAACGTCTGCTCGCGAGTCGCGCGCATCGCCCAAAGTCTTGAGCGTAAGCCCAAAGTTGAGCCTAATGGGATGTGCGCGCCAGCATGGTACAACTTACGCCACGGCGCGAATGTGGTGGACGGGGCCGCCCCGAGGATGCCCATTCGCCGTCATGGAACGCTGTTGCTCGGAGGCGAGCGCGGCCTATGGCCAGTCTTGTGAAACAACGGCCTCGATCGCCATCAGCGATCGAGCCTTCCGCGGACCGGCGGCGAGCCCGCCGGGGAGTCGCCCTGGTTGGCGCCGCGGTCCTCACTCTCTCGACGTTCCTCGCAGCGTGCGGAAGCTCGGCCGGCAATCTGAGCGCAACGCCCAGGGCCGAGCCGTCCGCGGTCGCCCAGCCGACCCCCGATGGCGCGCGGCGCGCGAACGCCACCACTGACGCGAGGTCCTCTTCAGGCGAATCCGGCGCCCCCTCCGACGATGCGGCCGGTGGCGCACCGCAGATCGCGTCCGCGGACCTGGGCGGCCTGCCGCCACCCGATGTCGCTCAATCGCCCGAGCAAACGTGTTCCGCCCTCTCCGCGACGTTTCCCGAGGACCGGCGGCGACCGGCGAGCGGGATAGACATGTCGATCTTCCTCGTGGCCGCTCTTCGCGACCGGATGCACGCCGCGGACTTGGCCATGCGGGCCCTTCGCGAGACGTCGAGCGTGGAGGTGGCGCACTGCGTCGCGCAGGCTGCTCTCGACGACCTGGTCGGGCGCGGCGGTCGATACGCCTCGTCGACGACGTTCTCTCCAGGCGCCCTTCCGGCGGACCGACCGAACCTCGTTGACCCGGGGCTTGCCCTCAGCGCGTACGATACGACGACGGATGACGGTGTAAAGCGCGCGCTGTCCGACGGGATCCTAGGCGACCCAGACGCGTGGCGGCAGAGCCCCTCGCAAGGCTGGGACGAAATCGACGCTGCCGTTGCCGGGGGGCGCGCATCCGTCTCCGCGCTGAACGGGCGGCTCGCGCGGATCGTTGGGTGGGCGCTGCTGGCTCAGCGGGCCACCGATGTCGCCACGGCGAACCAGATTGGCGCAAGCGCGGCCACCGACTCCGCGGCTGCGCTCCAAAGCGTCCAGGGCGCATACGACTCGCTCTGCAGTCAAACCGAAGACGCTTTTTGCGACGTCGTGAGCTGACGGGGATGGCGGCGAGCGGCGAACGACTCGTCCTCGACCGCTATGTCAGCGACTCCGGAGTCCTCCATGGCATGGCGGAAGAGGTGGCGCGAGGACTGACCGCGCAGCCGAAATGGCTTCCGTCGAAGTACTTCTACGACGAGCGCGGATCCGCGTTGTTCGAGGAGATCACGCAGCTTCCTGAGTACTACCAGACGCGAACCGAGGCGGCGATCCTCCGGGCCATCGCGGGGGCGCTCATCGCTCGGTTCGGATTCGGGTCCCTCGTCGAGATCGGGTCCGGGTCCGCGACGAAGACGCGACTCCTCCTCGACGCGATGGAGCGTCAGGGCGTGCTCCGCGAGTACGTCCCATTTGACGTGAGTGAAAGCATACTTCGAGCGAGCGCCGAGGCGCTGCTCCGCGCGTATCCGACGCTCACTGTCCACGGTGTGGTCGGCGATTTTCAGCAGCATCTCGATCGCGTGCCGCCAGCTTCCAGCCGGCGGCTGGCTATTTTCCTGGGCAGCACCATCGGGAATCTCGACCGGGAGGAGCGCCGGGTCTTCCTTTCCCGCGTGCGCGGGATGCTGCGAGTCGGCGACGCGCTCCTGCTCGGAGTCGACCTGGTCAAGGATATCGCCCGCCTCGAGGCGGCCTACAACGATGCGGCGGGAGTTACGGCCGAATTCAATCGCAACATCCTGTGTGCTATCAACAACGCCCTGGCCGCCGACTTCATACCGGACGCCTACCGCCACCGGGCCTTCTTCAACATGGAGGAGGAGCGGATCGAGATGCACCTCATTCCCGACTCGCCGCAGCGTGTCACCCTACCGGCGTGTGGAATCGTCGTCGACATAGATCCCGCGGAGACCATTCGAACGGAGATCTCGTGCAAGTTCACGCGGGAATCGACGACCGAGATGCTGGAGAGCGCCGGGCTCGATCTCGACGAATGGCACACCGACGATCAGCAGCTTTTCGCCCTCGCAGTCGCCGTTCCGCGCGGAGCGTAGCCCGCGGCGCGCCGACCGTTTGCTGCTTGGGAGGCCGCCCTGACAGCCGCCGACGCAACGGCGGTCACCAGCGTACAATTCGCCAGAAGCGGCGCTTGACCACCTCCTCCGGCGATGTCGGAAGCGTTCCCCGGGGGATCCGCGCCGAAATCGAAGGTGGAGACGTGCAATGCGCGTGGTTGGCGTCCTCTTGTACACGGCAATGGTCGGTGTCCTCTCGATCGCGCTGTTTATTGGGACCGGGGCGGCGAACGGTCCAGCGGCGTCGGCTCAAAGTCGCGTGCAGGTGGACATCGATACGCCGGCCGCCGGGATCACCCTCGTGAACGGACGGGCCATAACCATCGGGGGCTGGGCGGTCGCGCCGGGCGGTCCCGATAGCGGCATTGCTTCGGTCGATGTGTATCTCGACGGCCCGACCGGACGGCACCTTGGAACGGCCACGCTCGGTATCTCTCGGCCTGACGTCGCGTCGGCGTTGGGACACCCCGAGTGGGCGAAGAGCGGGTACAACCTCGACTGGATTCCGCGCGAGGTCTCCGGTGGCCCACACACGGTCTACGTCGTCGCAAGCGCGCTGGCCGGTGACTCCGCCAGCGCGGCGCTGGCGGTGGACAGCTGTGGATGCGGGTTGACCTGGGAGCCGAGTCTCACGCACCCCGCGTTTCGGAGTCTGGGTCCCCTGGGCTGGGAGGTGGACACGGGCGGACCCGGCGTCTGGATCGATCGCAACTTCAACCCGTTCGAATTCTAGGGTCCCGTGTCGGCACCGACGCGCAACGCGACCGATCGCGTTGAGGCACGCCAGCAGCTCGCGATCAACACCATCCGAATTCTCGCCGCCGATGCCGTTCAGGAGGCGAAGTCGGGCCATCCAGGCGCCCCCATGGGGGCCGCGCCGATGGCGTTCACCTTGTGGTCGCGCTTCCTGCGTTTCGATCCGGCGGATCCGCGCTGGCCGAACCGGGACCGATTCGTCCTGTCCGCGGGCCACGCCTCGATGCTGCTCTATGCGCTCCTCCACCTCTCTGGCTATGATCTCCCGCTCGAGGAGATTCGCAGATTTCGCCAGTGGGGATCGCGTACGCCCGGGCATCCTGAGGTTCATCTCACGCCGGGCGTCGAGGCCACGACCGGCCCGCTGGGTCAGGGCTTCGGCAATGGCGTCGGGATGGCGCTCGCCGAGCGGCACCTCGCGGCGCGGTTCAATCGCCCGGGGCACGAGATCGTGGACCACTACACGTACGCCATCGTGTCGGATGGGGACCTGGAGGAGGGGGTCGCGTCCGAAGCGGCCAGCCTGGCCGGCACGCTCGGCCTTGGGAAGCTGATCTATCTGTACGACGATAACGGGATCAGCATCGACGGTCCCACCGACCTGACGTTCACCGAGGATGTCGGAGCCCGCTTTGCCGCATACGGTTGGCACGTACAGCACGTCGACGATGGAAACGACGTCGAGGCGATTGCGGCCGCGATTCGCGCAGCGCAGGCCGCGACGGCGCAGCCATCCCTCATCATCGTTCGGACGGTCATCGGCTACGGCAGCCCTGGCCGCGCCGGTACGGCCAAGGCGCACGGCGAGCCGCTCGGCGAAGAGGAGCTTCGCGCGACCAAAGAAGCACTGGGCTGGTCGCCGGACACGCGGTTCGAGGTTCCGGATGAGGCGCGGTTGCCGTTCCGCGATGCCGCCGCGCGTGGCGCAAGCCTCCACCGAGCCTGGGAAGCCGCTCTCCACGAGTACGCGTCCACGTATCCGGAAGAAGCAGCCCTCTGGAAGCGGCAGCAGGCCGGCGAACTCCCGGACTCATGGGAGGACGCGCTTCCGACCTTCGCGCCGAGCGACGGCCCGATGGCGACGCGCGCGGCGTCCGGCCGCGTGCTCAACGCCGTTGCCCAGAGGATCGAGGCGCTGATCGGCGGCTCGGCGGACCTCGCCGCCTCGAACCTCACGTATCTCAAGGACCAGGGCGACGTCGGACCCGGGGACTTTCAGGGCCGCAACGTCTACTTTGGCGTCCGCGAGCATGCGATGGGCTCGGTCGCCAACGGGATAGCCCTGCACGGGGGTCTCATTCCGTTTGCTGCTACGTTCCTGACGTTCTCTGATTACATGCGACCCGCCATTCGCCTGGCGGCGATGAGCGGCCTCCGCGTCATTTACATCTTCACCCACGACAGCATCGGCCTCGGCGAAGACGGTCCGACCCACCAACCGATCGAGCATCTCCTGGCGCTGCGCGCGATTCCGAACCTGGCCGTCATCCGTCCAGCGGATGCGAACGAAACGACCGAGGCCTGGCGAATCGCTCTCACCCGCCCGGGCCCAACCGCGCTGGTGCTGAGCCGGCAGGCCCTCCCGATCCTCGCTCGCGCCGGCCTCGGTGACGCCGGCGAGACGCGTCGAGGCGCGTATATTCTGGCGGAGGCATCCCGTACGCCGCCGGCGCTGATTCTCATCGCCACCGGATCCGAGGTGGGGATCGCGCTCGAAGCCCGGGCAGACCTGGAGGCGCACGGCGTGCCGACGCGCGTCGTCAGCATGCCGTCGTGGGAGTTGTTCGACGCGCAACCAGCCCCTTATCGCGAACAGGTCTTGCCGCCGGGTGTGCGGGCCCGGGTTGCGGTCGAGGCCGGCGTCACGCTGGCCTGGTGTCGGTATGTCGGCGAGACCGGGTCCGTGGTGGGGATCGATCATTTCGGAGCTTCAGCCCCCGAGCGCGTTCTGTACCAGCAGTTTGGGATCACCAAGGATCGAGTAGTGGCGGAAGGACTCCGTCTCCTCGAACGCACCGGGGGGAAATGATTGCAGGTCGGCTTCGTTGGGCTCGGGCGGATGGGCGCCAACATGGCCCTTCGCCTCATGCAACGCGATCGGCACGTGGTGGTTGGCTACGACGCCGTCCCGGCTGTTGCGAAGACGCTCGAGTCGGAGGGCGCGTCGGCGGTGGCCTCGCTGGACGAGCTGGTTGCGACACTGAAGCCGCCCCGCGTCATCTGGATCATGGTCCCGGCGGGTGACGCTGTCGAACAGACCGTGCTCCGCCTCACAGACCTCTGCGAAGCGGGGGACCTTCTCATCGATGGCGGAAACTCCCACTACAAAGACTCCATGCGTCGCGCCCGCCACGTCGCGGTCCACGGCATCGAGCTTCTTGACGTCGGGACGAGCGGCGGTATCTGGGGACGAGAGTTGGGCTATTCGCTCATGATCGGCGGCAGCGCCGAGGGCTTCGCACGAGCCGAGCCGTTGGCCCGGACCCTTGCCCCCGAGCACGGATATGCGCACGTCGGGCCGAGTGGCGCAGGACACTTCTGCAAGATGGTCCACAACGGCGTGGAATACGCCCTGATGCAGGCGTACGCCGAGGGGTTCTCGCTCCTTGAGCATGGCCCCTTCGACTACGATCTGCACCGCGTGGCCGAGTTGTGGAATCACGGCGGGGTCATCCGCTCCTGGCTGCTGGAGCTCACCGCTGAGATGCTGGAGCAAGATCCGACGCTGGCGGATGTGGCAGGGTACGTCGAAGACACTGGCGAAGGGCGATGGACCGTCGAGGCGGCCGTGGAGCACGCGGTGCCCGCGCCGGTCATCACGCAGTCCCTCTTCGCGCGATTTCGCTCGCGCGAAGCAGACGATTTTGGGGACAAGATCGTCGCGATGCTCCGGAAGCAGTTCGGCGGACACGCCGTCCGTCGGACGGGCACCCGGCGCGTCTAGGGGCCCGAGCGGACCGCCGCAATTGGGTCCATCGGCTGAATGAACCTGCGGGAGGCCGGCTACCGGAGGATCTCGATCTTCAGACGGCTCAGCCGATCGGAGTCAGCGACGAGCCCGATCTCGACCACCTTGCCCTCCTGGATGGTGAACCCAAACACCACTCGGGGAATGCCGCCGGGGGCCCACACGGCGCCTGGCACGCCATCGATGAGCGCCAGCTGTGCGGCCTGCGCCGCCCCGGCGAACTTCTCGGCCACCGCTTTCGCTCCACGAAGCTCCGACGTGAGGAATCCGGACCTCATACCCATCCGCAGCGCCGTCTCGTCGGTCCGAAGCGCAACAGCTGGATCGAGCACCGCCAGAAGCGCCTGAAGATCGCCGGCGCGTGAGGCCCTGAAGAATGCCTCCACGATGTCGCGCTGTCGCTCCACGTTCGCGGCGCCGTCATCCTCCGACGCGCCCTGCACCCGCCTGCGGCCACGGCTCGCAAGCTGGCGAGCGGCGACAGGCGAGCGGCCGACGATCCCGCCAATCTCCTCAAAGGACACGCCGAAGACGTCATGCAGGACGAATGCCACGCGCTCGGCGGGGGCCAGCCGCTCGATCACGGCGTGCATCGCCAGCCCGACCGACTCTGCCAGCATCGCCTCGCGCTCCGGATCGGCAGCGTGCGGGACGAATTCGCCGTCGAGCGCCAGCGGCTCCTCGCGCCGAGACCGACGCGAGCGGAGCATGTCCAAACACACTCGCGCCACGACCGTGGTCAGCCAACCGCTCAGGTTCTCCACTTTGGTGGAGTCGGAACGGCTCAGCCGCAGCCACGCCTCCTGCACCGCGTCGTCGGCTTCGCTGGCCGAGCCGAGCAGCCGATAGGCCACCGCCTGCAATCGTGCCCGATCGGCCTCGAAGCGCTCCGCTAGCCACTGGCCTTCCATCGGTCACATTCTCCCATTTGGTTTCGTCATACAGTTGACGAGCCGCTGATTGCTCATGTGACCGGAAAGGAGATCGACCGTGAAGATCAAGCTGACCAGCATTTACGTGGATGACCAGGACCGGGCCCTCGCCTTCTACACAGACGTCCTGGGCTTCGTCAAGAAGGCCGACTTCACCCAGGGCCCATATCGCTGGCTGACGGTGGCCTCACCCGAGGAGCCCAATGGCGCCGAGCTGCAGCTGGCCCCGAACGACGATCCCGCCGCGAAGAGCTACCAGCAGGCGATGGTCCAGCAGGGCCGGCCAGCCGCGATGTTCTTCACCGACGACGTCCAGGCCGACTACGAACGCATCAAGGCTCGCGGTGGCGAATTCACGTCGCCGCCAACCCAGGCGCCCTGGGGATCTCTGGTCGTGCTGAACGATACCTGTGGCAACTTGGTGCAGTTGACACAACTGTCCTGGCAGGGTTAGCGCCCCAACCGACGCTCCCTCGCCCGGCTGCAGCGGGCGCCCTCGCCGGGCCGGGCACAGGAGCGCCAAATCGTCCGCCACCGCCGATTCGCTAGACTGCTACTGTTACCGCGACAACACGCACGGAGACACGACCATCATGGCCACGATGGCTGACACGCCGTCGCCCGCGTTGCCCGCTGCCGACCGCCACGACCTCATCCGCGTGCGGGGCGCGCGCGAGAACAACCTCAAGGACATCAACGTCGAGATCCCGAAGCGGCGGCTGACCGTGTTCACCGGCGTCTCCGGATCGGGCAAGTCGTCGCTGGTGTTCAGCACCATCGCGGCGGAGTCGCAGCGGTTGATCAACGAGACCTACAGCGCGTTCGTGCAAGGGTTCATGCCAACGGTGGCCCGGCCCGACGTGGACGTGTTGGAAGGACTCACGACCGCGATCATCATCGACCAGGAGCGAATGGGCGCCAACGCCCGTTCGACGGTCGGCACGGCAACCGACGCCAACGCGCTGCTTCGGATCCTATTCAGCCGGCTCGGGCAGCCGCGCGTCGGGCCTCCCACGGCCTACTCGTTCAACGTCCCGACGCGGAAGGCGAGCGGATCGATGACTGTCGCCAAGGGCAAGGGGGAGCGGATCGTGGTGCGCGACGTCGTGTACCACGGCGGCATGTGCCCGCGCTGCGAAGGGATGGGGAGCGTGACGGATATCGACCTCTCCCAGCTCTTCGACGAAACGAAGTCGCTCAAAGAAGGCGCGTTCACGATCCCCGGCTATACCGACGATGGCTGGCAGGTGCGCATCTTCAGCGAATCCGGCTTCCTCGACCCGAACAAGCCGATACGGGACTACACCGAGCGGGAGCGCAACGACCTCCTCTACAAGGAACCGGTAAAGGTCAAGGTCGGGAACATCAATCTCACCTACGAAGGGCTGATCCCAAAGATTCAGAAGTCGTTCCTGTCCAAGGACGTCGATGCGATGCAGCCGCACATCCGGGCTTTCGTGGAGCGCGCAGTCACCTTCACAACCTGTCCCGAGTGCGGGGGAACGCGCCTCAATGAGGCCGCCCGTTCGTCGAAAATCAAGGGCATCAACATCGCCGATGCCTGCGCCATGCAGATCAGCGACCTCGCCGAGTGGCTGCGCGGGCTGGACGAGCCGTCCGTGTCGCCGCTCTTGGCGGCGCTGCGGCAGACGCTCGACTCGTTCGTGGAGATGGGGCTGGGGTACCTCAGCCTCGATCGACCGACCGCCACGCTTTCCGGTGGTGAGACGCAGCGCACCAAGTTGATCCGTCACCTCGGGTCGTCGCTCACGGACGTGACCTACGTCTTCGATGAACCCACCATCGGGCTGCACCCGCACGATATCCAGCGGATGAACGACCTGCTGGTGCGCCTGCGCGACAAGGGCAACACCGTCCTCGTTGTCGAGCACAAGCCGGAAGTGATCGGGATCGCCGACCATATCGTCGACCTCGGCCCCGGCGCAGGCGCCGACGGCGGCCAGGTGGTCTTCGAGGGCAGCGTCGACGGGCTGCGGGCCAGCGGCTCGCCCACTGGACGGCACCTGAGCGTCCGTGCCTCCCTGAAGCCGTCGGTCCGGAAGCCGCGGGGGGTGATGCAGGTGCGCGGTGCCCGCGCCCACAACCTGAAAGACATCGACGTTGACATCCCGCTCGGCGTGCTCGTGGTGGTAACGGGCGTGGCTGGGGCGGGCAAGAGCTCCCTCATCCACGGCTCGGTCGCTGGCCGCGACGGGGTGGTGTCGGTCGACCAGACTCCGATCCGAGGCTCGCGGCGGAGCAACCCGGCGACCTACACCAGTTTGCTGGACCCGATCCGCAACGCGTTCGCGAGGGCGAACGGGGTGAAGCCCGCGCTGTTCAGCGCCAATTCGGCGGGGGCCTGTCCGACCTGCAACGGCGCCGGGGTGATCTACACGGACCTGGCGATGATGGCCAGTGTCGCCAGCGTCTGCGAGGATTGCGAAGGACGGCGGTTCCAGGCGTCGGTGTTGGACTACCGGCTCGGTGGACTCAACATTGCCGAAGTGCTCGACCTCTCAGTCGAAGACGCGATCCGTTTTTTTAGCGGCGGCGAGGCGCGCACGCCAGCGGCGCACGTCATCTTGCAACGCATGGCCGACGTTGGGCTCGGCTACCTGCGCCTCGGCCAGCCGTTGACGACGCTATCCGGCGGGGAGCGGCAGCGACTGAAGCTTGCGACGTACATAGGCGCCGACGGCGGCGTCTACGTGCTCGATGAGCCGACAACGGGGCTGCACCTGGCGGATCTTCAGCTGCTCCTCGGGCTCCTGGACCGACTGGTCGACTCCGGCAAGTCGGTCATCGTGATCACGCACCACCAGGCGGTCATGGCGCACGCCGACTGGATCATCGACCTCGGGCCGGGAGCAGGTCACGACGGCGGCCGGATCGTATTTGAGGGCACGCCCGCGGACCTGGTCGCCGCCCGATCAACCCTCACCGGGGAGCACCTCGCGATGTACGTCGGCATTTGATCGTCGCGCAGAGACCTGTGCGTCGAACGCGCTCGGGCGTTTCCATGGCGTCGCCTTGAAGAGCGCTGCCTAATCTGCTAGATTAGCACAGTCTAACAAGCATCCGACGCCTAGGTTTTCCTGGAGGCCTTGCTTGACTCGCTGGGCCGCGCGCCTCGGTTTGGCGCTCCTGATCGCATTTGCTCTCCTGACGTTCGGACGAGTCCACGCGTCGAGCCCAAGCGATGACCTCTCATCGTTGGTCGTCCAGGTCGATGCGGCCACGAGCCGATTGCAGTCGGGAGACCTTGCCGGCGCACGAGCGGCCTATCAAGCGTTCGACAACGGCTGGTACGACATCGAGGATGGCATCCGCGATGTGTCGCGCGCCCACTACCGCGCCATCGAAGACGCGATGGGAGACGCGAAATACGCGCTCACCAGCGACCCCGTCGATCAAGGGCGTGCCCTGGAAGCGCTCCAGCGCCTCCGCAGTGAGTGCGACAGCTTCATCAGCGAGGTGAGCGCGGGCTCGCCCAGCCCCGCGAGCGCTCCGTCCCCTGTAGCTGAGCCCGCCAGTGTCCAGGGGTTGCTGACGACGGTTGACGGAGCGCTTGCCCGCCTCGATGCGGGAGATACCTCGGGCGCGATCGCGGAACTGAACGAGTTCCGGTACGCCTGGACCGATGTCGAAGGACTCGTCAAGGTCCGATCGGCGGCGGCGTATACCCGAATCGAGAACAACATGGCGAAAGCCGCCGCGCAGCTCGCGAGCAGGCCGCCCGACGTTGCCGCCGCGCGTCAGACCCTCGGCGAAATGCGCGCGGACCTCTCGGAAGTCGCCTCCAGTGGATCGCACTACGGCGTGCCCGACGCCGCCATCATCCTGCTGCGTGAGGGCCTCGAAGCGCTGCTCGTGGTCGGAGCGCTCCTCACGTTCCTCCAGAGGATGGGACACGGGGACAAATCGCGCTGGATCTGGTTGGGATGCGCTGCCGCTATCGCGGCCAGCGTCCTCGTTGCCGCCGTCGTCAACGTCATCTTTGCCCGGGCTGGTGGGTCGAATCGCGAGTTGCTCGAAGGTGTGACCGGTCTCGTGGCGGCGGCGATGCTGATCTACATGAGCTACTGGCTGCATTCCAAGGCGAGCCTCGGAGCCTGGCATCACTACATCCAGCAGAAGGGCACGGCGGCCCTCTCCAGTAACAGCCTGTTCTCCCTCGCCTTTCTGGCCTTTCTCGCGGTGTTCCGCGAGGGCGCCGAAACGGTGCTTTTCTACGCGGGCATCGCCCCCTCGATCGCCCTGGGCGATCTCGCGCTCGGGCTCGCCTTGGGGGTCGTCGGGCTTGTCGCCGTGGGTGTTGCGATGTTCGCGCTGGGGGTGCGTCTCCCGCTGCGTCCCTTCTTCGCCGCCGCTACGGTGCTGATCTATTACCTGGCGTTCAAATTCGTCGGAACCGGCATCCATGCGCTGCAGGTGGCTGGCGTTCTGCAGGCGACCACCGCGCCCTATCTCCCCGAAATCGGCGCGCTCGGCGTGTATCCCACGTGGGAAACAACCGCCGCCCAGCTGCTGCTGGTGATGGTGTCGGTCGCCGCTCTCGTTGCGGAGCGCGTTCGACGCGCCCCGAATGTCGACCTCGTCCGCAAGCCATCGGCCGCTGGCTGAGCAGCGAGCCAACTCGTCCAGGGAGGCAATCTGTGTCGCATCGCATCCTGATTTCGACTTTCACCGCCGTCGCCCTCGGGTTCGCCCTTCTATCCGCTGCGCCGGTCGTCTTGGCGCAGGACGACGCCGTGGCCGGCAACGCGTCACGCCTGCTGGCTATCGCGACGTCCGTCGATGAGTCCGTGAGCGCCTCGGACTGGGACGCTGCGCGAACTGGGTGGCAGTCTTTTGACGGGACGTGGGACGATGTCGAAGACGGTTTCCGCGCCGTATGGCGCGATGGGTACCGAGACGTCGAATCCCACATGTCCACTATTCAGCGATTGTTGAGAGAGGACGTCCCCAATGCCGATCAACTTCATGCTGAGATCTCGGCGCTGACCGACCTGCTGACCCAGTTCGGCGCATCGAACTGAAACAAGATCGCGCGCGGTTGCCGAACGGGACGGCTTCTCGTAGAATCCCTGCGACGGTCAGCGGTCCGAAACAATTGCATATGGCGTCGACGGGAACGAGTAGGCGCTCGGCGGACGATCAGAGAGCCCGGGGTTGGTGCGACCGGGCGCGTCCCCTCCGCTGAACATCCTCCCAGAGCCGCCGCCCGAACGGTTGCATTCGACGATGGGCGACCAAGTAGACGTGGCCGGGGCGCCCCCCGTTACCATGGGCCAGGGTATGAACACGTACCCTGATACGAGCGCTTCGACGTCGTCGAAGAAACTGGGTGGTACCGCGGGAATAGATCCCGTCCCATTGGGGACGGGATTTTTTGTTTGGGAGAGCGCATGAGCCAGCTTTTCGTTTACGACACGACTCTTCGGGATGGGACGCAGGGAGAACACGTTTCCCTGACCGTGGAGGACAAGCTGCGCATCGCGCGAAAGCTGGATGAGTTCGGCATCGACTTCGTTGAAGGCGGCTGGCCCGGATCCAATCCCAAAGACTCGGAGTTCTTCCAGCGCGCGCGTCAGCTGCGCCTCGCGCATGCCCGACTGACTGCCTTCGGCGCCACACGGCGAGCGGGCGTTGCCGCAGATGGCGACGAGGGCTTGCGGACTTTGCTCGCCGCCGACACGCCCGTCGTCACCCTGTTCGGTAAGAGCTGGACCCTCCACGTGACCGAGGCGCTCCGGACCAGCCTCGATGAAAATCTCGAGATGATCCGTTCCTCGGTGGCGTTCCTGAAGGCGGAGGGACGGGAGGTCATCTACGACGCGGAGCACTTCTTCGACGGCTATCGCGCCGATCCGGAATACGCCATGGAGACGCTCGCCGCGGCGGCCCACGCCGGCGCTGACTGGATCGTGCTCTGCGACACCAACGGCGGCGTGCTTCCGTGGGACGTCGAGAGCATCGTGAGTGAGGTGCTCGCCGCGGGCCACCAGCGGGTTGGGATCCACGTCCACAACGACGCGGGCACGGCCGTCGCCAGCACGCTTGCCGCAGTTCGCGCCGGCGCCACCCAGGTGCAAGGGACCGTGAACGGAGTGGGAGAGCGCTGCGGAAACGTGGACCTGTGCCCGGTCATCGCCGGCGCTGCGCTCAAGCTCGGCGCGGAGATGGCCTGCTCGTCCAAGCTGGACCAGCTCACCGCGCTTTCGGCATATCTGTACGATGTGGCCAATCTCGTTCCCGTCGACAATCAACCGTACGTCGGCAGAAGCGCATTCGCGCACAAGGGCGGCGTCCACGTTAGCGCGATGATGCGAAACGAACGGACGTACGAGCACGTGGACCCCGCGTCGGTCGGCAACCTGCGCCGCGTCCTGATCTCGGAGCTCGCGGGCCGGAGCAATCTCTTCGCGGCGGCCAAGGAGATGGGCATCGATCTCGACGACGACGCCCCGGCCGCATTGCGGGCCGTGCAAACGGTCAAGGAGCTGGAGAGCCGTGGCTACCAGTTCGAGGCAGCGGATGCCTCGTTGGAGCTGCTCCTTCGCCGCCAGCTGGGACTCTGGGAGCCCCGCTTTCATCTTCGGGACTATCGCGTGACCATCGACCATCGTGGCGGGGAGCCTCGAACCGACGCCACCATTCGCCTCATGGTGGGCGAGCGCGAGGAGCACACCGCGGCTGACGGGGACGGCCCAGTGCACGCGCTGGACCGGGCGCTGCGCAAGGCGCTGCAGCCCTTCTACCCTGGTATCGCGGACATCCATCTGACGGACTATCGGGTTCGCGTCCTGGACGGCTCGCAGGGGACCAGCACCCAGGTTCGGGTGCTGATCGAGTCTGCCGACGAGCATGGCACGTGGACGACCGTGGGCGTGTCGACCAACATCCTGGAGGCAAGCTGGGAAGCGTTGGCCGACGCGATCGAGTACGGCCTCGCCCGCCAAAGCGGCGCGGTGCTAGTCCCGTCCCCCGCGTCGGCGGAGCCGGTCTAGGCGACGATCCCTCGCGCCGCGCGCGCAATTTCCCGGAGGAGGTGGCTATGCCATTCACGAGCTGGCGGGGCGTTGTCGGCGTCGTAAAGCCCACCATGCGGCCGGGCTCTCTCGAAGAATTCATTCGCCTCCTTCCGGAGGGTATCGGCGTGATCCCGACGTTCCTGAATATCCGCGAGGGAACGATCGCCGAATTCTCGACCGTCCTGGAGGCAGTCGAGGCCAAAGTAGCCGAGCTTGCGCGTCTCGGCGTCGACCTCATCCATCCGGAGGGCGCGCCGCCCTTCATGGTCCAGGGACACGAGGCGGAGCGAGCGCTCGTCGATCGGTGGCAGCAGCGGTACGGGGTGCCCATCGTCACCACGCCGCAAACGCAGGTCGCCGCCCTCCACGCCCTGGGCATCCACGCTTTCGTGGGCGTCACCTACTTCACCGGCGAGATCAACGACCTGTTCACCCGGTATTTTCAGGATGCGGGATTCACCGTGCTGGCCATGGAGGGAATCGATGTCCCGTTCGAGGACGTCGGACGCATATCGTCGCTGGAGGTCTACGCGCACACGAGGCGCGCATTTCTGAAACACCACGGAGTCGAGGGAATTTACATGCTGGGATCCGGCTGGAGGACTCTCGACATCATCGAGATGCTGGAACAAGACCTCGAGGTGGCCGTGGTCCATCCCGTTCCCGCGCGTGTCTGGGCCGTCCAGCGACGGCTCCACGTCCGCCAGCCGATCTCCGGGTACGGTCGGCTGCTGGAGGAGCTGCCCTAGCGGCGCGGCCGAAGAACGACTCGTCCCCCTGAGTGAAGCGAAAGATCTCTTTAATAGCGGTCAACTCTCGACCGATTCCTCGTCTGCAGGCTCAGAATGACGGTTTCCGTCCGGCCCTCCAGGCGGGCGGCGGGTCACCCTCTGGCCGGACGCGGCCCTCGAGTGCCATACTTCGGGCTCAGCTACGCATCCGCCATCCAGTTCCGTCTGCCTTCAGGCCATCGATTGGAGGGATTCATGGGTCTTCGTTTTGTTGCGCTCCTCGCAGTCACGGCGGCCACGTGTTTGGCGCTGCTCCGCGGTCAACCCGTGGACACGAGCACAGCGTCGGCGCAGGGAGAGGTCCACTACGTACCGCGTTGGGACCTCCAAAACAGCGGAGTCGACGACGATTTACGCGCGGTCCAGTTCGTGGATAGCTTGACCGGTTGGGCCGTGGGGTCCAACAACACGATTTTGCGCACCCGAGACGGCGGCCAGAGCTGGCAGCGGCTGGTAGACCGACGACCGAACGGACCGGAGTTCACGGATGTCCAGTTCACCAGCGCGACTGACGGATGGGTGGGGGCGCGCGGCACGCTGCTCCACACCACGAACGGCGGCGATAGCTGGCAGCCAGCGAATGAGCTTGCGCGCGGTGTATCGGGATTCGGGTCCGGCTCGTCGGTGGGATCGACCCGGTTCCAGACGAGCCTGGTCCACGTCTATCGATCCGATGACGGCGGCCGAACGTGGACCGCGCTCCCGGGCCAGCTCGCCCACAACGATTATGAGGTCACCTTCTTCACCGACAGCAGCCACGGATGGCTCGCCCGCCGCGGTCGTGGCGGCCTCGCCCTCACCGTCGACGGGGGCACGACGTGGCAGGAAGTGCAGCAGAATCTCTACTGCTGCGGACGGTCGAAGATTCAGTTTGTCAATCCAAGCACCGGGTGGACCTTTGGGCAGGATGCCGCCACCATCCTCTCGACGGCCGATGGCGGCCAGACGTGGACCGGTCAGTTCACCGGGGTCCGCGCGTCCTCCTCGCTCCAGGACATGGTGTTTCTCAATGAAGTGGTCGGATACGTCCTCATCAACTCTGACAGCGGCATCGTCGTGATGACGGCGGACGGCGGCGCAACGTGGCAGGAGATCGGGAGGCTCGGAGCCAGCTCGAATGTGCGCGGTATCAGCTTCCCCGATTCAGAGCACGGGTGGGTGGTCGGCGATAAGGGATTCGTCATCCACTACCATCTCGTCCCCGTGTACGACGAAGAAGAGTCGGCCCCAAGCGACGAAGGCGGAGAATAACGGCAGACTCGAGCCAGGGTCACGTTCGGCCGACCTGCCTGGTACACTTGTGGGTGCCGGCGGCGCGTTGTCCGCACCCCGCGATCGCGACACGGCCCAGAAGCATCGTGCTGAGTGACCCCCATCCCTCCAGATCTCCTGCAGGCGCTCTTAGACCCGACGGCACCAGTCCCCGCCGGATGGCCATCCGGTGGGTGGGGCGCGTTCCTCCTGTTCCTGTTTCCCGTCGGAGGCGGGATTCCGGTCGGCGTGCTCATGGCCCAGAACGGTGGTGTGCCCGCGTGGGGAACCGCGGTTCTCTACTTCCTGTCGGACGTCGTGCTTGCGTTCACCGCGGAGCCGGTGCTCATATTCTTCCGCTGGCTTGGGAGACTGGTGCCTCCCCTCGGGCGCGTGGGAGCCTGGCTGACGCGGATTACGGCGGGCGTCGGACTGCGCGATGAAGGCGCTCGTGGCCCATTGGGGCTCATTCTCGTCAGCTTTGCCGTGTCGCCGTCGACCGGGCGGGCGGCGGCGGCTGCGGCCGGGCACGGATTCATTCCGGGATGGGCCCTCGCTATCACCGGCGACATGGGCTACTTCGCGCTGATCATGGCGTCCACGCTGTGGCTCAGCAGCGTCCTCGGCGATCAGCGTCTCACCATCGGATTGATGCTCGGCGTGACCTGGGTGCTCCCGCTGCTGCTCCGACGAATGCGCAGTGGCGCGCGTGCATTCGGGCCCGCGCCAGCCGCTGCGCCCATCGCCGTTCCTGCCGCCGCCCAACGCGTGATGGCCGCGCGTTCCACCGCGCCCAGACGGGCCCGGCGACGGCGGCGCTGAGGAGCGCTTCAGCGAATTGCGCCGACGATCGTGTCGTCCAGAAATCGCCATACAACAGCGGCTTCGGAGAATCCGGACACGCTCAGCGCCTCTACGTGGAACGCGCTCGTCAAACACTCGTCGTGTCGCGGGTGCAGCTCGTTGAAGACGGTGTCGCGCTCCGCCAGGAGTCTGCCGAATGCCTGCTCATCCCGCGCCGCGTTCCACCACTCATCCCACGATTCGCCGTCGGGTCGCTCCGCGCGCCACAAGCGTCCGCGCAGCTCCTGCGTCTGGCGCCCCAGCCGTGTGCTCGAGGGCGCCACGAGAATGTGCTCGGCGTTGAAGAACACGCCGGCCTCCCGGATCAGGTCCGCCAGCGCGCCATAGACCCGTACGAGGTCGCCCGGCGCGAGCCAGTGCAGCGCAGTTGCGGTGAGTACGGCGTCGAATGGCGCGTGGCCTGCCACGGATTCGTGCCAGGCGGGATCGCGCAAGTCGGCACGCACCCACTGGAGGCGCCCACCAGCGTCTCCAAGCGTTTGGCGCCCGATCTCGAGAAGGAATGGGTCGGCGTCGAGAGCGACGACGCGAGCCTGTGGGAACCGCTCCAGCACTCTGCGACTGATCGATCCCGGGCCACACGCCAGATCGAGGATCGTCCGCGGTTCCGGGCCGGCGATCTCAGCGACCATCTCCAGCATGATGCGAAACCGTTGCTCGCGACGGGGGATGTGCCATTGCTGTTGATCTTCCCATCGACGCGCCCAAGCCTCCCAGTCGACCGCCCCCGGGACTGTCTGCTCCATGCCGTCTCCCTGTCATCGTACGTGGCTCTCCTGATTATGGCGCAGCGCGTCCATGGCGCTCCCCAACATGCGCGTCCGGTTCGCGCCGCCTATGGACGATGCAAGCGGGACGGAAAGAGTAAACTGGATGGATTCGACGGGTTCGCTGAGAGTGGGGATGGCGCTCAACAGGAAGACGCTCGAGGGTCGCATTCGGGCCAGCCAGGTCGCGGCAGCGCCGACGCCAGCGCCAAGCAGGCCGCGCATGGCGCTGGTCCCGTCGGGGGTCATGCCGCTCGGGGCACGCTGCGCGATGGTGGTGATCGAGGCGAGCCGGGTGGTGGACGACCCCCTGGCTGCGCCAGTCAGCTCCTGGATGTTCGAGGCGGACGAGCCCCAGGAAGCATCCTGGTACCAGACTCGACTTGCGATTCAGGTGGCGACCGATCTGCAGCGATCGACGCCGCTCAACATCATCATGCAGATCGTCAATCTCGCCGAGTCGAGCCGAATCAATCGGGCCAAGCAGTGGGAACGGGATGTGGCGGCCACGCTGGCTCAGGGCAACCAGCTCGTCGCGCGGATGCAGCGCTACTCCGCCCTCTTCTGGAACCCGGACATCCGCGATCTTGCCGATACGGTGCTGCGGATCATCCATCCCGATAGCCGCGACGGCGAGCTCGCTATGGCGTTCGGGGAAGAGAACCTGCGGGATCTCTACGAACAGGCGCTCCGGGTCCACGCCGGAAAGCAGCGGCTAACTGCCGGTCCCTTCCTCCGTCTGGCCGAACGCGTGCTGGTCTGGCGGATCGAGTCCGCACTCGCCCGCGCGGACGGACCGGATGCCCTGGGAATCGACGACGAGCGAGTCGTCTCGAGCCTCGAGCAGGTGCGATGGCTGCGCTTTGTGAAGGGCAAACAGCTGGCGATGTCGGACCAGCTGGATTCCGAGGCTTCGTGGGCGGAGGATCCGATCCAAAGTAATTCCGAGGCTTTCTCGATCATCGCCAGCGTGATCGAGACCATCTTCATCTATCGCGAGATCGAGCAGGACCCCTGCGTCGTCCACGTGAACACGATCCAGGCCTATCTGAAGCAGATCGAGGCTCTGGCGACGACGCTGACCAACGTCGACGATTTTCCGATGGCCCGGTTCAAGTCTGGACTCGTCCGCGAAGCGATCACCGAGCTGGTCGGGCCCGTGACATTTCTCGCGTACGTGGCCCACGCGACGGGCGAAGGCGAGCGGCTGGCCGAGGCAGAGACCCGGCGATCGGTCTCCTCCCTGGACGACGCGCGTATCAATCTCCTTCGATTTCTCGAGTATGCGGAGAACGCTGCGAGGAGCTATCTCGAGTGGCTCGAAGCGCGGACGATGCGCAAGCGGCCGGCCGTGGCCACCCGCAGATTTCGCATACCGCCGGGACGGCGACCCTAGCGGAACTCCCACGCGTTAATGTTCCACGCCATGCTGGCCTCGGGGCCTACGACCTCGAGCCCGCTGAGGCTTGACACGAACGCCCACGGCTGGGTCCGGAAGAAGAGCGAAATCGACGCCACGTCATCTGTGAACAGCTTTGCCATCTGCCCGATCTGCGCCATCCGCTCATCGTGATCCAGCGTGGTGTCGAACTCGCGAGCCAAGCGGTCGTAGTCGGCGTTGGACCACCCGCCCCGGTTGCCGCCGGTCCAGTGGTTATCGGCGGTCGGAATTCCTCGCGACGTGAACGCCAGGAGGCTCGCCTCGCCGGAGTTCGTGTTGTTGGTGAACATCGACGAGAAGGACGCGCGGGCCTGCCCATCCTGAGCGAGGGCAGCCGGCAGGATCGATTCCTGGACGTCAAAGCCAGCCTGCCGCCAGCCGCTCGCCAGGATCGACTGCTCGGCGGAGTTGTCGGCTGCGCCGTTCGTCTGGATCTCGGCGGTGAAGCGGCCGCCGGACGGGTTCGCGTACGTTCCATCCGGTCCCCGCGTGAAGCCCGCCTCGGTCATGAGCCGGTCCGACTGGCGAAGATCGAAGGGGTACTTGACCATTTCCCGCACCACCGCCGGTCCCCATTCCGACGCCGGGGAGATGATGAAGTCTGATGTGACGCCGGAGCCGTGGTAGAGCGCGTCATTGATCGCGTCCTTATCGACGGCATAGGCAAGGGCTTTCCGCACGCGGACGTCCAGGAGCGCGCGCGGGCTCACAATCTCGGGGCGAAACTGGAAGTTGGTGGCGCGCCACTGGTTCGGGTGCTCAAGCACCGTACCGAGACCTCGAGGTCCCCACTCCCCCTTGAGCGTCTGCGCCTCTTCGAGGCGCAGCGACGTGTCGGCGGAGAGATGGACCTGGCCGCCCAACAGGTTTGCGAGAACCGTGCTGGCGTCGCTCATGAACAACATATGGATGCGTTCGATCTTGGCCCTCCCACGCGCATAACCGTCGAATGCGGACGCATCGATGAACGCGCCGGGCTCCCAGCGATCCAGCTTGAACGGTCCCAGCCCGACGAAGTCGCGCGTCCAGTATGACGAGTTGACGAGCGCATCCACCTGATCGGGCTGAGCGATCTCCTGTAGGAGGTGACGCGGGAGGGGCGGAAAGGCGCGATTGCGGCCCGTCAGCGAGCCGGCATCCGGGTATGGGCGGCTCCAGCGGACCACGACGGTTCGATCATCGGCGGCGGACACGTCCTCGATGGCGTTCCACGGCTGCAGCCGTGCCTGACCAAGCTGTGGCAGGGTGTACGTTTGCCACGCGAAGACGAAGTCGTCGGCGGTGAGGGGCGCGCCGTCGTGCCAGGTCAGGTTGGGTTTAAGGCGATATGTGGTCTGCATTCGCCCGTCGGGGAACACGCGCCACGTGTCCGTGTTGAGCTGCGGGAGCGACTCCGCGAGGTTCGGCTGCGCGACTTCATGGGTGTCGAGCACTGCCAGCTCGGCGTTGAACATGCCCTTCGTCAGGTACAGGGCGACGCCGGCCTCCTGGGGCGGTCGTGTGGCGAGGCTCTCCGGCTCGACCCGCACGGCTGCCACGAGGGTTCGCGCCGAAGGCGCGCCAGAGGCTGGAGCGCTTGGCGCAGCGCCCGTTTGCCCAGGGCCGCCCGGTGCGCATGCGGCCACGATCGTGAGACAGACAAGGACGATAGGGAGTGTGCAGGACAGGCGCAACGTGAGCATACCTCGGGATCTCAATCCACAGGGAATCTTGCAGAACCATACCATGCGTCGCATTTCGCACGCCTGGCGAACGGCCGGTTGATGCCGGGGTCTCGCGTGTCCATACTTGAAACAAGCGAACCCCGAGAGACAGCGATACGGGAGGGCGCGTGGCGTATGTCGTCGCAGCCATGTGGCGAGCGAAGCCGGGGAGTGAAGACGCGGTGGCGCGCGTGATCGAGAGGATGACGCCGCTCTCGCGCGCCGAGCCGGGCTGCCTCACGTACGAGCCGCATCGCGCGCTCGCGGACCCGCGGCTCTTCTTCCTCTACGAGGTGTACGTCGACGCCGCGGGATACGAGGCCCACCGCGCGACGGAGCATTTTCAGCGGTACGTCGTGGGCGAGGCGATTCCACAGCTCGAGTCGCGCGACGTCTCCTTCTTCGTGAAGATGGATGCATAGCGCTACGACCAACCGTGGCGCAACCGCTCAGGCCGTGGCGTCGCCGCTTAACGACGGCGGCCTCCGCGTCCTCTGCGCGCCCGCGAGCTTCAAAGAGACTCTGTCCGCGCGGGCCGCCGCGCAGGCCATGGCAGCTGGCGTCCGCTCTCTCGGGTCAGAAATCGCCGTAGATGTCTGCCCCGTCGCCGACGGCGGCGAAGGCTCCCTCGATGCGCTCATTGACGCGATGGGCGGGCGAATCGAGAGGGCCGTGGTGACGGGTCCGCTCGGGAGCCCGGTCAGCGCGCGATTCGGTCTGGCTGCCGGAGGGACCATTGGCATCGTCGAGCTGGCCGAGACCGCCGGACTGGGGCTCGTCCCGCTGCACCGACGGGACCCAACGCGCACCACGACCTACGGCACCGGCCAGCTCATTCGGCGCGCGGCCGACTTGGGCTGCGCCCGGGTCATCGTCTGCGTCGGCGGAAGCGCGACGTGCGACGGAGGAGCGGGACTGGCGCAGGCCCTCGGCGCGATGTTCCTGGACGCGAACGGTCGGCCTGTGCGATGGCCGATGACCGGCGAGATGCTGTCGCTCGTGCGCCAGGTCGTTCCTCCCCGGGGCCTACCAGCCATCGATGTCGCGTGCGATGTCCAGAGCCCGCTCCTCGGGCCCGAGGGCGCCGCGGCCCTGTACGGTCCGCAGAAGGGGGCGACGCCGGACCAGGTGCGCGCGTTGGAGCACGGCCTCGCCAACCTGGCAGGCCTCGTCGACTTCGACTCTCGGACGCCGGGGGCCGGCGCGGCGGGCGGCGCCGCCTTCGGGCTCGCCGCGTTGTGCGGCGCGCGGCTCGCGCCGGGGATCGACCTGGTGCTCGACGCTGTCGGCTTCGCCGCGCGTAGTCGCCGCGCGACGCTCGTGCTGACGGGCGAAGGGCGGCTCGACCGCCAGACGCTACAGGGCAAGGCGGTCGCCGGTGTGGCGGCCGCGGCGCGTCGCGCGGGGGTCCCAACCATCGCCATCGTCGGCGGGACCGGAGCCGGTGCCGCCGATTGCACCGACCCCTCGAAGGGCGGCTACGTGTGCCGGATCGTCAGCCTGACCGAGCGGTACGGCGAAGAGCGCGCGGTCGCGGAGGCGGGAACGTTGTTACGGCAGACGGCGATGGCGGTCGTCGCGGAGGAGCTGGAGCGGTTGGCCCCGCAGCGTGCTGAGGGAGGCGCGTGACATGGAGCTGGGCTTCGTTGGCCTCGGCAAGATGGGGCGTCCAATGGTGGAGCGATTGCTTGCCGCTGGCCACGTCGTGCACGTGTTCAATCGATCCCGCGGCCCCATGGACGCGCTTGCGGAGCGCGGCGCGCGCATCGGCAGCTCGGCGTCGGACGTGGCGGCACGGGCCGAGATGGTGATGACGGCCCTCCCGACGCCAGAGAGCGTGGAGGACGTGTACAGCCAGCTCGTCGGCGCGGCACATCGCGGGCAAATTTTCGCAGACCACTCGACCGTGAGTCCCGAGCTGAACCGCCGCTGCGCCCAGCGCCTCGCCGAGCGCGGCGCCACGTTTCTGGACGCCCCGATGTCCGGTGGACCCGCGGGCGCGCAGGCAGGCACGCTGACGGTGATGGTCGGCGGCGAGGCCGACACCTTCGTCGCCGCCGAGCCCGTGTTTCGCGCCTTCGGGGAGAACGTCCGCCTGTGCGGCCCCGTGGGCGCGGGCCAGGTGATCAAGCTGGTCAATCAGCTCCTGGTCGCGATTCACACGGCGGCCGCCTCAGAAGCGGCGGTGTTTGGCGCGAAGCTGGGCGCGGATCTCCAGGTCGTCCTCGACCTGGTCGGGACATCCTTCGGGTCGTCGACGATGCTCCGTCGCAACCTCCCGCGCATCATCGCCAACGACTACACGCCGGCCACGCCGGTCGGGCTCATCCTCAAAGACCTGGGGCTTATTCACGGAGAAGGGATGCGGTCGGGAGTGCCGCTTCTCCTGGGCGCGCTCGTCGAGCAGCGATTCCTCGAGGCCAGCGCCCGCGGCCTCGCGCAGGAGGACATGGCGGCGCTCGTGCGCCTATGGGACGAGGCGCCCGTCGCGGATGGCGAGTGACTGCCGGGTCTCATTCTTGTATCATCGGTTAGACCACCCCACCGGCGCGCCGCTGCTCGGGCTGTCTGGCTCCCAAACGGCGGCGGCGGAACAGAATGTTCGGAGGATCGATCGTGACCGAGCAGGAAAACGGTAGCACCCGCGCGAATTGGACCCGGGGCCCCACGGCCTACTCGCTCTGGAAGGCCGAAGAGGGCGTGCCCGTCTATGAGGGCTCCCACGTTTCGGATCTCCATACCGCGGATGTCAAGCCGTGGGAGCGGATCGGGCAGAAGGGCGCCATCATCAACCTCGCCGCCCAGGAGCAGAACGACGGCTGGCTGATGGAGATCGCCCCGGGCGGACAGACCAAGGAGCTGCACCACCTCTTCGAGTCCACCTACTACGTGGTCGATGGGCGCGGCGCCACCACCATCTGGCAGCCCGGATCGACCAAGAAGCAGACGGTGGAGTGGCAGGCCGGTAGCCTCTTCTCCCCGCCCCTGAATTGCTACTATCAGCACTTCAACCTCGATGGACAGAAGCCGGCCCGACTCTTCACCGCGACGACGTGCCCGCTGCAGATGAACGCGGTTCGGGACCAGGAGTTCCCCTTCAACACCGACTACGTGTTCAAGGATCGATACAGCGGCGAGGACGACTACTTCACCGATCCGGGCAAGAAGATCGGCATTCGCCGGTGGCAGACGAACTTCATTCCCGACACGCGCTCCTTCAAGCTCGAGAGTTGGAAGGAGCGGGGCGCCGGCGGCACGAACATGTTCTTCGTCATGTCGGGCAATGCAATGTCGGCCCACATGAGCGAATTTCCTCCGGGGAGCTACAAGAAGGCGCACCATCACGGCCCGGGCGCGGAGATCATCATCTTGAGCGGCATCGGCTACTCGCTGCTCTGGTTCAAGGGCGACAAGGAAAAGCAGATGGTGCCGTGGAAAGAGGGCTCCATCTTCTCACCGATGGATGGCCAGTACCATCAGCACTTCAACAGCGGCCCGGAGCCGGCGCGCTATCTGGCGTACACCTTCGGCGGCCTCTACGTCGGCAACACGATGGCGAACCACCAGGGAGCCGACCTGAGCGAGAAAGAGGGCGGCTGGCAGATCGAGTACGAGGATGAGGACCCGGACGTCTTTGATCGCTTCGAGTCCGAGTGTCGGAAGAACGGCGCGGAGGTCACGATGGACCATCCGCGGCGCCGAGCTCGCGCATAGGACGCCCGCGCCCAGGCTGATGGGCTGTGAGCGCGAATAGACACAATGCAGGAGCGGTCCGAATCACCGGACCGCTCCTGCATTGATTCACGGTGCTCGAAACGCGCCGATCAACGCGCTGGTGCGCTCGCGGCCAAAGCAGTCGACGTCATCGAAGCCCACCTCACGGAGCCAGCGGAGCTGATTGGCCAGCGTGGCTGGCTCGGCCGCGGCGATGCGGCGGAGCGTCTCGGGATCGGGCTGCGCGGTCGCGTGGGCAGGTCGACCGTGCCCGCCCTGCT
The DNA here is from genome assembly GCA_035652535.1 of Chloroflexota bacterium. Lineage (NCBI taxonomy): Bacteria > Bacillati > Chloroflexota > Chloroflexota bacterium. The sequence continues at coordinate 54,016 of DASRDP010000093.1, read as the reverse complement.
CGCCGATCTCCTCCAGCGTTGCCCACTGCCCCGTCTCGTCGTAGAGATGCTGCCGCCGCTCCATCTGCTGCGCGTGGCGACTCGCATTGGCTGCGAGGCTCCCCGTGGCCACCTGGTCCAGGTTGATGAAGCAGCCGCCCGGCGCCACCAGCGAAAAGATTTCGCCGTAGATCGCGCGGATGCGATCCGGGAAGCGAACGTTGTGGATGGCGAGCGACGAGACCACGGCGTTGAACTGCCCGACGATCTCGTCCTTCCATTCGGCGGAGAGCAGGTCGCCGCGGACGTAGCGGACGGCATCGCCGAAGCGAGCCAGGCGCGATGCCGCTTCCCTCAGCATCGGCTCGGAGAAGTCATGAAGGACCACCTCAGCGTTGGGAAACACCTCGAGGACTTCCGTGGTCACCGGCCCCCACCCGCCGCCGACGTCCAGAACGCGAATCCGCTCTCCAGGATCGAAGGGGACCAGGTACGGGATGCGCCGGAGCGATCGCTTGCGCTCGTCGCTGGTGTAGCCGCCGATCCACTCCTGGACGTACGTCGGGGAGTGCCAGTCGTGCATCCCCCGAGGATCCGACTGTGTCACGCTGCCGCCTCCTCTCTCTTGCGCATCGATGGATCGGTTATATCGCCGCGACGTCCGCGCGTCAGTACGATTCCGCGTTGGCACCATAGTGTGAAGGTGTGATGGCCGTGGACGATTGGTACCGGCTCGATCCCGCGGTTGCCGTCCGCTCGCTGGGGTCCGACCCGGCGCGCGGCCTCACCGACGCCGAGGCGCGCCGGCGCCTTGCCACCCATGGCCCGAACGAGCTGGTCGAGCGGGAGCGGCGCACCGCAGCGCTGATACTCGGGAGCCAGGTCAAATCGCTCACGGTCGTCGTCTTGTTGGGTGCGATCGCGATCTCCCTGTTGACAGGTGACGTCGGCGATGCGCTGGTAATCCTCGCCATCGTGGTCCTGAACACCTTCTTGGGTTTCGGGCAGGAGTACCGCGCCGAGCGCGCGATGGCCGAGCTGCGGCGCGTCTCGGCTCCGACGGTTCGAGTGCGACGAGAGGGACGGGTTCGCGAGATCGCCGCGCGCGACCTCGTCCCGGGCGACGTCGTGCTCCTGGACGCGGGCACCGCCGTGCCCGCGGACTGTCGGCTGCTCGAGGTGGCGGGCCTGCGCGTTCAGGAGTCGAGCCTGACCGGCGAGTCGGCGCCAGTGGACAAGCACACCGCCGCGATCGACCAGGCCGATCTTCCGCTGGCGGACCGCGCCAACATGGCCTTCATGGGGACGAGCGTGGTCGCCGGGCGGGGAACAGGCGTCGTGACAGCGGTGGGAACAGCAACAGCGATCGGCCGTGTCGCGTCCATGCTGGCGTCTGTCGAGCGGGAGCCAACACCGCTCCAACGGCGCATGGACCAGCTCGGCCGCGTGCTCGTGGGGATCGTGCTCGTGCTGATCGGCATGATGTTTGGAATCGGGCTCTTGCGCCATGAGGAGCCCCGCCTTCTGTTCCTGACCGCCATAAGCCTCGGCGTCGCTGCCGTTCCCGAGGGCCTGCCCGCGGTCGTGACCATCGCCCTCGCTTTGGGCGCCCAGCGCATGCTCAAACGGCGAGCCCTCGTGCGTACGCTGTCCGCGGTGGAGAGCCTCGGCTCGGTCACCGTCATCTGTACCGACAAGACCGGCACACTCACGCAAAACCGGATGGAGGTGGCCGAGATCGAGGTCTCGGGCGAGGTCACCGACTTCCGCGCGCTCGTCGCGAGGTGGGCGGAGGCGGCCGGGCCGCCGCCAGCGCTGCAGGACCAGCCTTCGAGCACGCCCATCGCTCTCCTTCTCGCGGCAGGTGCGCTGTGCAACGACGCGGTCGTCGAGCCCGTTGGTTCGGGGTCGGGAGACGTGCAGCAGCTCGGCGACCCCACGGAGGTCGCCCTGAGTGTCGCGGCGGCGGCGCTCGGTCTGGAAAAGCCAGCACTCGACCGGGCCTTCCCGCGGATCGCCGAGGCCCCGTTCGACGCGGTACGCAAGCGAATGACGACGGTGCACGCGGTCCCCACCGTCGGGCACACGGTTCCCGCTGCGCTCCTGCCAGCGTGGCGGGCGTGGCGCAGCGGGGCGGACACGGCCTACGTCGCCTTCGCCAAGGGCGCGGTCGAGCAAGTCCTCCCCATCGCCACGCACGTATTGGTGGGGTCTCGCGCGCAGCCGCTGGAACCGGACTTGCGCGCTCGGTTCGAGTTATCCAGCAGCCGCATGGCACAGCGGGGCATGCGCGTGCTCGGGGTGGCGGCGCGGCCTATCGACGGCGCGACAGACTTCCGGGAGCCGGCATCGCTCGAGCGAGATCTGGTATTCCTGGGTCTCGTCGGCATCATCGATCCACCCCGCCCTGAGGCGCGGGCGGCGGTCGAGACCTGCCGGGAGGCCGGGGTCCTCCCCATCCTGATCACCGGAGATCACCCCCTCACGGCGTTGGCGATCGCTCGCGCGGTGGGCATCGCGCGCGATGGACAGATGTTGAGCGCCTCGGATCTCGACCGGCTGTCGCCCGACGAGCTGCGCGCCGCGGTGGAACGGGTACCGGTGTTTGCGCGGGTAGCGCCCGAGCACAAGCTGCGGATCGTGCGCGCGCTCCAGACGCGGGGCCATGTCGTGGCGATGACGGGCGACGGCGTCAACGATGCGCCGGCGCTCAGGGCGGCGGATGTCGGCGTGGCGATGGGCGCTGCCGGCACCGACGTCGCGAAGGAAGCCGCCGACATCGTCCTGTTGGATGACAACTTTTCTACCATCGTGGCCGCGGTCGAGGAGGGCCGGGTCATCTATGACAATATTCGAAAGTTCGTCCGCTTCTTGATGACCGCGAACTCGGCCGAGCTGTGGGTCATGCTGATCGGCCCGCTCATGGGAATGCCGTTGCCCCTGTTGCCGCTGCAGATTCTCTGGGTGAACCTTGTGACCGACGGGCTACCGGCGCTCGCGCTCGACCTCGAGCCGCCGGAGCGCGGAACGATGCGTCGTCCACCCTACCGTCCCGGGGAGAGCATCCTGGCGCGAGGACTGGGCGGCCACATCGCATGGGTCGGGCTCCTCATGGCCCTGATCGTCCTCGGGGTCGGCTATGGCTACTGGCGCTCGGGTCAGCCGCAATGGCAGAGCATGCTTTTCACGACGCTCGTGGTGGCCCAGATGGCGCACGTCATCGCAGTGCGGTCCGAGCGTGAATCCGTGTTCCGCATCGGTCTGCACACGAACCTCGCCCTGCTGGGCGCGGTCGTGTTGACCCTTGGATTGCAGCTCGGGGCCGTTTCCACGCCCGCCATGCGGCACGTGCTCAACGTGGCGCCGCTCACTCTGCGGGACTGCGCCCTGGCGGCTGGGCTCGGCATGCTGGTGTTTTGGGCCGTTGAGTTGGAGAAGCTCGTCGCCAGGCGGCGCCCAACAGCTCGCTGAGGGCAGGGAGGCATGGTCAGCGTTCTGAGCCTGCGCGCAAGGGAAGACGCCGAGCATGACGGGCAAGCAGCGGGCCGCGCTCGTTCTGAGCCCGCGCGCAAAGGAAGGCGACCGACACCGGTCCGCGGCACGTGAAGTTGGCGGCGCGGCTGCTTCCGCTCAGTACGCCTTTGCTCTGGCCTTCGCGTTCTGTGCGGCGGCGTCAGCCAGCCCGGGCGCAAGCCTGGCGGGAGTGCTGTGCAGGATGTCTTTCTTCTGCTCGTCGGTCAGGAAGCTCAGGGCAGGATCGCTCTCGAACATCGGGACGAGGTCGTCCGCGGTGCGGTTGGTGCCGGGCCTGATCTCGACACCGGAGCCCGGGGCCTCGGTCCCAAAGGTGAACTGCGTGAAGCCGCGCTGCTTGATGGCCAGCGCGAGGAAGTCCGTATCGTAGGCGGCGGTATCAAAGAACAGTCCGCCCGCCACGCGATCCCGATGCTCCTTCGCTCGGAACGCCGCGTTCTCGCCGAGGCGGTCGATGAAGCCGCCGCAGTGGCAAATGATGATGCGGAGGCCGGGAAATCGCTCGAACACCTCGGGATGCTGTCGCAGCGTCGCCATCGCGATGGACTGCGGAACCATGAAGCCGAATTCGAAGTAGCGGTTCATCTCCCAGGCGTGAAACTTCGGATCGACGACGTCCGTTCCGTGCACGATGATCGGCACACCCAGGTCCTGGCACCGCTGGTACAGCGGGAACCAGTAGGGTGAGTGCATGGGCGGCGTGTTGCCCTTCCCGTTCGGGTCGGGCGACACGTAGGCAGCCACGAAGCCGAGCTCGGTAACGCAGCGGTCCAGCTCCTCCAGGCAGTGCTCCGTGTCCTTCTGGTTGGCGCGCTGTGGGAGCTGACACGATCCCAGGAACACGTCCGGCTTGGCCTGGACGATTTTGAACGCCAGGTCGTTCTGGTAGGCAATCCAGCTTTTGAACTGGATGTCGTCTTCCATCCAGCCGTGGAACTGGAGCGGATGCGGGCTGATGATCTGGGCGTCGATCTTTCGGACCTCGAGATACTTGGCGAGCGCAGCCGCCACCGCCTGGAAATCCTCATCTCGGTTGCCGGGACGGTCGGAGTGCTTACCCGGGGCGATGGGGCTCGGCAATGGCTTGGCCGCGCCGAGGCCCTGGATGTACCAGAGGTCGTGCCAGAACTGATAGCTCAGGCGAGGAGCCTGGCTGCGATCGATCATGGGAATGTCGTGGATGTGGCTGTGGACGTCCAGGACTTTGACCCCGTTGAACACGGACGCCTCCTCATGAGCTGTACGCGCAGGGGCCATTGTACGTGACGCGGGCGGCGAGGGTCGCCACGTGCCCTCCCCTTATACTCAGCGTGATTGCCGCCACGAGCCCAGACTGCAGGAATGGGCCGGTCGCCAGGGGGCTGCATGATGAAGCACGGGCTGCAGGTGTTTGACACGGATACTCACATCGCGCCATCCGCCGAGGCGCTTCGCCCCTACCTGCCGAGCAGCGTTCTGGAGCGCATTCCGGACCTGGACGAGCACCGCGTGCCCATCCGCATCACCCGTGCTGGGAAGACCATGCAGCCCCCGTACCGACACTGGTACCGCTTCCGCGGCGCGGGCATGGACGAAGGCGGCGGTTGGGGGACCGACCCCCCGCGGTACTTGGGAGAGTCGGAACCGCGGCCTGGCGTCACGCGCGCGTACGGGAAAAACATGGCCGAGATCTACCCGACAGATGGAAGCGACGACGACGATCCGCAGGCGCGCCTCCGCGACATGGATGCCGAGGGCGTGGACGCGCATTTCATGGTGGGCGGGGCTCCCACCCACCCCGAGCCCGACATCGCCATGGAGTTTCTCCGCGCCGGACACCGGTTTCTGAACGATTTTTGCGCCGCCGACGAGCACCGCCTGAAAGCCGGGCTCACGGTCACCCCAGCGGCCGTGGAGCAGTCCGTCGAGGAGATCAGGCGATGGGGGCGCAGCCGCTGGTGCGTCGCCGTGGAGCCCCACCTGCCCCTCAACTACCCGCTCGACCACCCGGATCTCAATCCGATCTGGGCAGCCGCGCAGGACGAGAACCTGGCCGTAATCCACCACAGTTTTTCGGCCGGGTATCCTGGCCACCGCGACCTGTGGTCCAATCCCTTCCTGGGGCGGTTGGCGTCGCACCCGTGGGGGGCCATGCGCGCGGTCGCCGCGTTCTTCGGGGCGGGCATCATGGACCGCTTCCCGAATCTCCGATTCGGCATCCTGGAATCGGGCATCGGCTGGCTCCCATTCTGGGCCCAGCGGATGGACGACCAGGCTGTCTATATGGGGTACGTCGCTGAAGGCCTCGAGCACACGATGAGCGAGTACATGACCGGCGGGCGATTTTTCGCCGCGACCGTGCTGCACGAGGGCGAGCGGATGGTGCGGATGGTCACCGAGCTGCTGGGCGACCACATCCTGACCTTCGGATCAGACTACTCGCACCCGGAATCGCGCTTTCCCAACTCGGCCGAGATCCCATTCGAATGGAGGGGCCTCACTCCAGATCAGCTACGGAAGCTCCTCTGGGACAACGCGGTGCGGTTCTTCGGCGAGCCGTAGACCCGGACGTCCGGGCGTTGGGGCCCGAGGGACCGGACCGGGGTTTGACGGCGCTCGCTGCACAGGGATATACAGGCATCGTATGAGAGGAGATCGACGTGGCGAAGATGCGTGAGGTCAGCTGGTCCGACGGTTGCCTCCGAGTCCGCCGACGCGACGTCTCGCTCCGACGCGAACGGCCCGCCGGGAGGTCTGCGCTGTGAGACTCGATCTGACATCCATCGTGTTGCTGATCGCCCTGGGTCTGGCAGCGTGTGGACCGGGGCCGGCGCCCACGACCGGCGGCGCGCCGCGCGGGGATTCGGGGACCGCCGGCGATCCGTCGAGCCGCACCCTCGGCATCATCATGCGGGTCGAGCCGCCGACCATGATGGACTCCGCCGTTGACCGGAGCGCCGTGCACAAGCCGCTCTTCAGCGCCGGGCTCGGCTACTGGAACCTCCAGAATGAGCCGTACCCGGTCCTCGCCGAGAAGCTTCCCACCTTGAACACCGACACGTGGAAGGTGACGCCCGATGGGAAGATGGAGACGACGTACCGCCTGCGGCGTGACCTCACCTGGCACGACGGAACGCCCCTCACGGCCGAGGATTTCGCCTTCGGCTGGCGCGTCGAGGTGGCGCGGGTCGACTGGGGGCTCGACCAGACGAGCGCGGAGCTCCGCCAGACGGACGAGGTAGTCGCGCCGGATACTCAAACGGTCGTCATTCGGTGGAAGCGTCCATATATGCTCGCCGCGGCCCCTGACCTCTTGCCATTCCCGCGCGCGATGCTGCAGGCGTCGCTCGATCAGGGAGACGGCGACGCCTTCGGCAACCTTGCCTACTGGACCACCGACTACGTCGGCGCGGGGCCGTTCCGTGTGGAGCACTGGGAGCGCGGCGCGTTTATCGAGGGAGTCGCGTTTGACAAGTTCGCCCTCGGCAAGCCGAAGATCGGCCGGGTGCGCCTCACGTGGAACAACGATCCCAACGTGACCGTCACACGCCTCATGGCGGGCGACGCGGACGTTGCCCTCGATGGCTCGCTGCGCTTCGATCAAGCCCGAACGCTGAAGGAGCAGTGGGTCCCACAGACGAACGGGACCCTGCTGCTGAACCCGACCAGTCTTCGCTACATCCAGGTCCAGGCGCGGCCCGACTACGTGAACCCGAAGGCGCTGCTCGACGTGCGCGTCCGGCGCGCGGTCCTGCAATCCATCGACCGATCCGCGTTGGCTGAGACGATGCTGGACGATAGCTCCATGGTTGCCGATACGATCCCCCCGCCGAGCGAGCCCTATTTCCCCGACGTGAGTAAGGCCATCACCAAGTACCCGTACGACCTGCGCGCGGCCGAGCAGAACATGGCCCAGGCCGGCTTCACGAAAGGACCAGACGGCGTGTACGTGAGCCCAACCGATGGCCGGATGCACCTCGAGGTTCGTGGCGTGTCTGGGGGTCAGGAAGAGCAGGACACGACCATCGTCGCCGGGAACCTTCACGACGGTGGTTTCGATCCCGCGATCATGCTGCTGCCCTCGTCCACGCGGGCCGTCGACGACAAGACCAAGGGGACCTTTCCGGCGCTGACGCTGAACAACAACACGCTCCAGATCGGGCTCGGCCTCAACAAGTGGCTCACGACCAACATCGGCGGACCGGACGACAACTGGGTCGGCGGGAACCGAATGGGCTGGTCGGACCCGGAGTTTGACCGGATCTACGACCAGTGGACCACGACCCTGGACCGCGCGGAGTCGAACCGGCTCATGGTGCAGATGATGAAGCGGCTAAGCGACGAGCTACCCTCGCTCCCGCTCTACTACAATTTCCAGATCGTCGCGTACTCGGGCGCGATCACCGGACCGGAGCCGATCACGCCGGACAGCACCCGGTTCGGGAACATCCACGAGTGGGCGTGGAAATGACCGAGATCACCTACGCCGATTTCGAGCGGGTCGGCCCGGGAACCCTCGCCGGCCGCTATCTGCGCCGGTTTTGGCAGCCGGTTTCCCGCGTCAAGGACCTGAAGCCCGGTTATGCGCAGCCCATCGAGCTGATGGGCGAGCGCTTCACCCTGTATCGCGGGGAGGGCGGCGACCCCCACCTGGTCGCGTTCCGCTGTGCGCATCGGGGCACCCAGCTTTCTGTGGGCTGGGTCGAGGGCGACTGCATCCGCTGCCGTTACCACGGCTGGATGTACGACGGGTCCGGCCAGTGCGTAGAGATGCCCGGAGAGGACGAGGCGTACGCGGCCCGGGTCACGATTCGCACGTACCCCGTTTGCGAGTATTTGGGGCTCGTCTTCGCCTACCTGGGCGAGGGCGATCCGCCACCCCTGCGCCGCTTCCCCGACTTCGAGCGCCCGGGGCTCGTCGAGACGGGCGTGCCGGAGATCTGGCCGTGCAGCTACTTCAGCCGCATCGACAACGATCCGGGCCACGTCCCGTACACGCACCGGGAGTCGCAGCTCCGGGCCGGCCGCTCGGCGCAGATCGGCGACCGCTCCACGACGGTGACGGAAACGGAGTACGGCGTGCGGAGCGCCGTGCTCGCCCCCGGGCGGCCGCCTTTCTACATCCACTTCCATATGCCCAATATCAACCAGACGCGGTCCGTCGTGCGCGTGGAGGGGACTATGGAAGACGCGCAGCGGCTGTTCGTCGACCGGCTCTTCTGGCGCGTCCCCATCAACGACGATCGCTGCATCAGCTTTGTTGTGGACTTCCTGCATCTGACGGGCGAGGAGGCACAGGCGTACGCGCAGCGTCGCCAGAGGTCGGAGGAGGCCGAGGGCCCATCGCCGAACGAAATCGGGGAGGCGATCCTTCGCGGGAACCTGCGCGTGGAGGATGTGGCGCCCGAGACGAGCATGTACAAGCTGTTCTGGATCGAGGACTACGTCACGCAGGTCGGCCAGGGCCCGTCGCGCGAGCGTCCGCCTGAGCGGCTCGCCAGCATCGACCAGACGGTGATCCTCAAGCGGGCCATCTGGGAGCGGGAGCTGAAGGCGTTGGCCGACGGACGACCGCTGAAGGAGTGGACCGAGCCGGCGGGCCTTGCGGACATGAGCAGCGTCGGCGGGTGAAGTCCCGCCCCTGTTCCGTTCGGCCTGATCGTGGGCATCCGAATTCGAATCATGAAGGAGTGACGGGAGTGCCGACTCGAGTCGGGTTCATCGGCCTCGGCCAGATGGGCAAACCCATCGCGACCAACATTCAGAACGCGGGGTTTGACCTCGCCGTCTACGACGTTCGCCAGGAGCCGATGGACGAGCTTGTCCGCCTCGGCGCCGTGGCGGCCGCGTCCCCGCGCGAGTTGGGTGCGCGCAGCGAGATCATCGCTCTCGCTGTGCCGGACGATCGGGCTGTGGAGGAGGCGCTGGTCGGCAAACACGGCGCCCTCGACGCCGCAGTGTCGGGAACCGTCGTCGCCATCCACAGCACCATCCACCCGGACACGGCGCGCCGCCTCGCCGCGCGCGGGCGTCAGCGCGGCGTCGAGGTCATCGATGCGCAGATGAGCGGCGGCCAGACCGGGGCCCGGGCGCGCACCCTCTGCTTCATGGTGGGCGGACCGAGGGACGCGTTCGAGCGCTGTCGCCCCGTGCTGGAGGCCTCCGGAGAGAACATCTTTCACATGGGCGACCTCGGCATGGGGGCGGCGGCCAAGGCGGCGCAGCAGGCCATCACCGTCGTGAACATCCTCGCCGCCGTCGAAGGGTTCCGGATCGCCGAGACGGCCGGCGTGGACCTCGAGTCGTTCCAGAAGCTGCTGGCGGTGAGCGCGGGCCAGAGCTACATGACGGACCGCTGGCTGCAGCACTATCGTCCCATGGCGACGACGGACCCGCGCCCCTTTTACCGGGGGCTCCGCGCTGTGTTGGGGCTCGCCTTCGACCTCGACGTCCCCGCGCCCGCGACGGCGCTGGCGCAGCAGGTCATCCCGTGGGCCCTGATGGAGCAGTGATCGCCCTCCAGGGTAAGATGTCGTCCGCTCTCGGCATCGGGCGGAGGGCTGCGCGGCGCGCTTCGACGAGGTCAGCGCGAAGTGTCACCGCACCCTTCGACAGGGCCAGGGTGATCGGAATTGAAAACGGGGCGGATTGGGCGGAACTGACATGCATCGAGCGGCAGCGATCGTCGGACTGATTGTGCTCGTCGGCGCGTGCGCGCAGCCGACCGCGCGCCAGGGCGGAGCGGCTTCGTCTCCGGCGTCCACCGGGGCGACGCGGAGTGAGCCGCGCACCATGATCCTCGCGTTCCGCTACGAGAAAAACGACCTATGCACGAAGACGCTTACCCAGGCCGGGCAGGAGTACCGCCCGCTCTTCAACGCGGGGCTGGCGCTCGTCGATGGCTCCGGCGCGCTGAAGCCGCAGCTCGCGGTGGAGGTCCCCCAGCTCAACACGGAGAGCTGGCGCGTTTTCCCGGACGGGATGGAAACGACCTGGAGGCTAAAACCGGGCCTCACGTGGCACGATGGCGAGCCGCTGACGGCCGACGACTTCGTTTTCGCCTGGCGCGCCTACACCGCACCAGGGCTCGGGATCTTCTCGCCCGCGCCCCAGGACCACATCGACCAGGTGACCGCGCCCGACCCGCAGACGGTCGTCCTTCACTGGAGCGCGCTGTATCCCGACGCCGACAAGCTCACCGAGGACGAATTCCCGCCGCTGCCGCGCCACATCCTCTCCAACGCCTTCGAAGCGTTCCAACAGGACGCGGGCGCGCGGGACGCTTTCGTGAACCACCGCTTTTGGAACGACGGTTACGTCGGCGCTGGCCCGTATCGGCTGGAGCGCCTGGAGCCGGGCTCCGAGCTGGAAGGCTCCGCGTTCGCGGGATACGCGCTGGGCCGACCCAAGGTCGATCGGGTGGTCGCGCGCATCATGGACAGCGAAAACACGGTGCTCTCGGCCGTCCTGTCCGAGTCGATCCAGGTCGCGACCGGGATCACGCTGCGCTTCGAGCATGCGCTGGTGCTCCAGCGTGAGTGGGGCGCGACGAAGCGCGGCGTCGTGTCGATGGCGCCATCGCGGCTCGTGAACAATCTGGTGCAGTTTCGGCCGGAGTTCCAGCGCACGCCAGCGCTGTTCGACGTGCGGGTGCGGCGCGCGCTGGTGCACTCCCTCGACCTCCAGGGACTGAACGACGCCCTTTTCGAGGGCCAGAGCATCAATCCGCAGCACTTCGCCCTGCCGGGCACGCCGAACTACGATCTCATCGACCGGACCGTGACCAAGTATCCGTTTGATCCGCGTCTGACCGAGCAGGACATGAGCGAGGCCGGGTTCGCGAAGGATCGCGATGGGTACTTCGCCAATCCAGCGGGCGAGCGCTTTCGCCCCGACTTCCAGGTCCTCACGGGGACGCAGTTTGAGCGGGGTGGCGCCATCATGGCCGACACGTGGCAGCGCGCCGGCATCGACGTGCAACTCTCGATCCTGCCGGCCGTGCAGGTGCGGCAGAACGAAGTGCGCGACGCGTTTCCCGGCATCTCGACGCCCGGGGCGGCGGGCGGAAGCGAGCGAGGAACGCTGGAATACTTGACGAGCCGCCAGATCGGGAAGCCGGAGAATGGGTGGACCGGCGCGAACCGCGGCGCATGGTCGAATCCCGACTACGACCGGTTGTGGGACGCGTACAACGTGACCCTCGACCGCGCCGAGCGCGATCGCATCGCCGCGCAGATGCTGAAGATGGTGAGCGATGAGCTGCCCGCGTGGCCCATCTACTGGGACTTCAACGTGATGGCCAACCTGGCGACGGTGACGGGCCCGGCGCTTGGCATCGCCAACACGTCGACGAACTTCTGGAACATCCACGAGTGGGAGATGCGGTAGACGCCGGTCACGAGGGGGAGGAGCGGTGGATGGGCCGCCGGCCTCGCGCGGGCCGCGCCCGGACCGCGATCGGGTGCGGCACCTCTACAATCGTCGGTCCGTCTGGGACGTCGAGTCGATGCTCTCCGGAAATGGCTCATCGGATGGAGGGAACCCAGGGCCGCGGCGCGTACCAGAATTGGGAGATCGACACAACCGACCTTCTGGCATCAGAGGCCGGCGTCCCGAACGGGCGAGCCCGCTCGACTCTTCGCCAGCGACGACCTGGCCGTTTGGACCTCCCATCGCCGCTCCCTCGAAGCTACGGCACACGCCTTCCAGCATGCCCGACCTCTCGATTGCTGACAAGACGAGGTGCTCGCGCACGGGCTAGGTGTGGATTGACTGGCACAACCGACGACGGGCGCTGCTTGACAGACGCCTAGTTGCGGTATCCTACCCCCGATGCCACCTACATGGGGTTCGTTAATCGTTGGAGCGCTCATGGGGGTGCTGGCGCTAACGCCGTTTGCCTATTTTGTCCTCGAGCTGCGCCGCGGGCACTTCACGCATGGACTAACCGTTGCCGCGGGCCTGCTCTTTGGTCCAGCCGTGGCCAGCGCACCAATTGGGAAGGCCGTATTCGCAGAAACGTTATGGCCATGGTTCGTGACCGGTGAGGCTACCACGTGGGCGCCTTTGGCTAAACTCACAGCCTACGTCTATGCAATAGACTTAATCAGAGACAGGAAGGGGATGTCCGATGGAGGAGGCGCTCAACAAACTGGCCACGGCCGTCGTTGAGAAGCTGGCCGACATTGGCGAAAAAATCACGCCTCATACCGAACCCAAGCCAGACGCGCGTAACGGAGCCGCGCCCCCGGCGCAAGAGAAGCCTCATGATTGACCAGGTCAAAGGGCGGCAACGCGCTCCTCACCCCGGCCGGATCTGATCAACTGCCTCGGCGTGCTTCGCGAGGATGTCGAGCGCGTCGGCCGCGTCCCGGCGAGACGTCCCATGTCCAGCGGCCGAAGCTGCCGTGCCGGTTGACCGCCCCGACCCACTCGGCCAGTGCATCGCGCTTCGTCTGATTCTGCTGGCTGTCCCTGTCTTTGACCTCTAGCACGAGGGTCGCGCCGCCGGCAAGGCGCACCAGAAAGTCCGGCACGTATCGGTGGTCGACGCTGTTGAAGACGTAGGTCACGTCGAACCCCAGATGGTCGTTCTTCACCCCCGCGGCCACCAGCGGGCCGCGGTCGCGCTGGAACGCCTCCGAGCCTCCGACGTGCTGTCGTAGACGCAGAAGTTCACCTGGGAATGGCTGGTCGCGCCGCACGGCCTGCCCGTGTAGCACGGCGCCATGTCGCCCGTGCTACGGACGGGCCGCTCCGGATCGGACACCGGCACCAGGTCGTTTGTGGAGCCCGACGTGACGGCGCTGACGACGTTCTGAGCGTGCTTGCTCTCGCCCAGCGTCCCGCGCGGATGAAGTCCTCAACGATGCGCGCGACCTGAGCGAGCAGCCCCTCGCTTGCGCTGAGCACACGACTTCGGCTGAGGTGCCCGGCGCAGGCGCTGCCCTCAACGGCAGCGCGGTCGACTCATCCGTCAGCACCTCGCGTCGGGCGCGGCGACGACTCGGTCGCGGCCGGCCGTCTTGGCCGCGTACAGCGCTTCGTCGGCCACGAGGTGCAGGGCTTTGGGATCGGTCCCGTCGCGCGGGAATTCAGCCACGCCCGCGCTACACGTGACGTGGAAGAGCCTTTCATCGGACGAGGCAAACGGAAAGTCGCGGAAATCGCTGAGCACGGCTGTGAGGCGCTTCACGGCCTGCGCCTTGCCGGTCCCAAACATGGCGACCAGGAACTCCTCGCCGCCCCACCGCGCTACCACATCTTCTCCCCGGAATGATGCGTTCAGCAGCAATCCGAGCTGGCGGAGCACCTCGTCGCCGACGGGGTGGCCGTATCGGTCGTTCACGTCTTTGAAGTGATCGATGTCGAGAAATGCGAACGCGAGGGGCATGCCCTGACGACGGGCGAGCGCGATGAGCTTCTGCAGAAGCTCTACCCCATGGTCGCGATTCGACAGCCCCGTGAGGGTGTCCGTAGAAGCCCGCTCCGCGAGCAGGACGTTCGCTTCAGCGAGCTCGCGCGCGCGCTCCTCGAGCTCCCGTTCCATTCGTTTGCGTCCACTGATGTCGCGGGCGATGGTGGAGTAGTAGGCGAGCGTGCCGTCCTCAGCCCTGTGCGCGAGCACCACCTTCGATACCGGGATCTCTGTCCCTTCCCGATCGCGGTAAGCGCTCTCGCCGTACCACACGCCATTGCGTGTAACAGCCGGGAGTATCTCGCGGAGGAATTGCTGCCTGGCCCAATCGGGTCGGTCGTCGTCGAGCCGGCCGGATGAGATATCGTCGCTGGCCGTGATACCCAGAAGCCGACGCCCGGCCGGATTGAGATAGAGCCGGCGCCCGGCCGCGTCGGCTATGGCGACGAGGTCAGGCGTCGCTTCCAGTATGGCGGCGAGGCGCGCATGCTGTTCTTCGGTGCGCCTCAGCTCGGCAAAGGCGACCTGCATCTCTTCGTAGAGCCGCGCCTTCTGGATTGCGAGGCCGAGCTGGCTCCCGATAGCCGCGAGCAGCTCCACCGTGGGTGGAGGGAAACGCCTGGACTCACGGCTCCCCAGGGCGATCACTCCGAGCACCTCGGCTCTTGCCTGAATTGGAACGACGATCGCTGATCGAGCATCCTCAGCCTTGAAGACCCGCAGTCCGTCGAAGGATTGCACGTCCTCCACGACGAGCGGCTCCCGTCTGGCGATCACGTTGAACATCGCTTCTCTGCCTCCGGCCTCGGCGGACCGGCTGTACGACTGGGCGTGACTGGGATCATTCAAGCCCCGTGCTGCGACCGCCTCGAGGCGGTCGCCACGAACCATGTGGAGGATGCCCAAGTCAAAGTGTCCGACGACCATTGCCTTGTCGAGGACGAGATCGACGACAGCGCCGGAGTCGAACGCCTCGAGGACGGCCGAGCCAATTTCGGCGAGCGTGCGAAGCGCCCGGTCGCGGTCATCGATCTCCTGTCTGTGCTGTGGGATTTCGATCGACACGCGGCCGTCCTCGTTGGATAAGCGTCTCGACGGAGATTCGTTGGCGGCCAGTGTATCACGCTGTCATTGACACATCGCGGCGCCGTTGCCTACAGTCGGGTATTCCGAGCAAGAGGGGGCGCCGATCATGAGCAGGTTCCGCATTCAGCCCCACAGCCGACTGCACGAATGGGTTGCTGAAGAGAATGGCTACTTTCGGGACGAGGGTCTCGACTACGAGTTCGTCACCGATTCCATGATGGTCTCCCGCGGCGGCTACGCGAGCGTGCAGACGGTGGACGGCGGGGCGCCCCAGGTGCGTTCGGGCGCCTTCGAGTCCATGGAGCAGGGGAGCGCGTGCGAGATCAACTCCGCCTGCCACTGGGCGGTGAACATGGCTTCGTCCGCCCGGCATGGTCGCATGTGGGGCCACGCGTATTCCGTCGCGCCGGCCGGCATCCTCGTTCCGCCAGAATCCCCGATTCGGAAGCCCGCCGATCTGATCGGCGTACCCATCGGGGTTGGCTACCACTCCGGCAGCCACTTTTCGGCGTTGCAGGCCCTCCACAAGATCCTGCGGCCGGAGGAGATCGAGCTGAGCTTCATCGGCGGGACGCAGGACCGCCTGGCCGCGGCGCTCGACCGCAAAGTGCCGGCGGTCAACGTCTTCAGCGTCGATTTCTCCATTCTGTCGCAGCAGGGCTTTCGGAATATCGTGGATACGACGTTCATGATCGGCCACATGGTGAGTAATGAGGCGCGAATCGAGGACGTGGAAAAGTTCTTCCGAGCCATGAAGCGCGCGCAGAAGGCGATCGACCTCGAGCCTGAGCGGTACAAGCACTACCTTCTCAAGGCCATCCCCGAGCGACTCCACAGCATCGTGGACGTCACCGGCTTTGGCCCGGGCGAGCGTATCGTGTTCGAGGACTACACGCGGGAGATGTACGAGCAGACCCATCGGTGGATGGAGAGCCTTCAGCTCTTCCCCGACGGGCAGCTCGGTCAGGCGCCGTACGAGGTGGCGGTCGCGCTCTGATCGCGCAAGCGGAGCCGCTTCTCATCGGCGCTCCCCCCGGAGCGCGCGGCCGCCACGCGGACAACGCGACCTTGATGGCGGGCCCGATGCGATCGCCGGTAACCGCTCAGTCGTGGGGGATGAGATTGATGAGCTGCGGGTGCCCCCAGAGGCTATCGATCGCGGTGTACTGCTCGACCTGCCACGTCGCGTCGTCGATGAGCCGGCCGCCCCAGCCGTATTCCAGCGCCCACTGCGAGGGGTTGCCCATATAAAAGGAGACGACCCGGTCGTTCATGTGGCGGCCGAGGTCGATGATGACCGGCACGCCCTGCTGCTGCGCCAGGTCGCGGCCGGAGCCGACGTCGTCCAGGTCTTCGGCCTCGAACATGAGGTGGTTGATCTTCTTGGGCGCCGGCGCCTCGATGAAGGCGATGGAATGGTGGCGTGGGTTGCAGTGGAGGAACGCGGCGCGAATCCGTCCGTCCGGCGTCTTCAGGTTGACGTAATCGGAGATTCGAAATCCCAGGAGATCGCGGTAGAAGGCCACGCTTCGGTCCAGCTCCGTCGTGAACATGAGCGCGTGGCCGAGCCCCAGCGCGCCCGTCTTGAAGCCGCTGATCGCCCGGCTGGGACGGAACGGCCGCTGATTGACCGGTCGCCCGTAGAACACCTCGGTCCGCACGCCGTTCGGGTCCTCGCAGCGGAACAGCTCGACCACGCGGCGCTCATCGGCCTCGCCCTGGGTACCGGCGGTCACCTTGACGCCGCCCCCCTCGAGCTGCTGGGCGACCGCGTGAAACGCCGCCGAGTCCGGCACCTGCCAGCCGAGGAACTCGATGTCGTCGCGGCCGTTCTCCTGGATCTGGATGCGGTGGGGTTGGTCGTCCATCCGTAAGTAGGTGGTACGGGAATCGTCGCCGGGGACGATTTCCATGCCGTAAATCTCGGTGGCGAGCTTCTTCCACCCGCCGGCGTCGCTCACGCCGATCCCCACGTAACCGAGCTGGGATACTGCAGCCATGTCCGGTCCTCCATTCGCTCGCGCTCTCCGGGTCCCGTGGCGCGCCAGCCTCACATCCTGACGGCAACGCTACGTCGCTGTCAAGCTGGTCAGGTAGATTAGGCGGTCCGTCCACGACTCTTCGGCCGCGCCTTCCGCCAAGGTGGCGAGTCCACGAACGAATGCGCTGAGGTCGTTCTGCTGAACGGTCCGCGTGCTGACGATGGCGATTCCCGCGTGATGGAGTCGTGTCACGGCCCAGCGCTTCGCAAGCGGTTGGATCGTCCGCACGGGGCTTCCCGGAGCCCAGAACCCCGCCCCGGCTATCTGCCCGTCATCTTGACGGTGAGCGTCTCGGAGCCCGGAGTCAGCGGCAACACGTGCTCTTCGATCCACTCGTTGTCGGCAATGGCCGCTTCGATCTCCCGAGGAAAGGACTGCGCGTACGCGAGCGCAGCCCGAACGCGCACCTCCGGTATCTCGAGGAACGCGGCCATCGCGGCGGAGTCGCCTCCGAATTCGCGGGCGAGCTTCGCAACGTGCCACACGGCCGTACGCGAGCCCAGGATATACGCTTGTCGTCCGGCGGGCGAGTCGCGGAAGTCGATCAACGGAAAATCGCGTCGGCGCAGCGCCTCTCCGAGGAGGAACGCGGCCGTCTCCGACGGTGTTTTCCCCACTGCTCTGCTGGCTCGCCTCAGCCGCTGTACCTGATCGGCCTTGAGCCGGAGGCTAACGACCGTGCGCATCTCTCGCTCCGTTCAGAGCTTCGAGTGACATTGGA
This sequence comes from Chloroflexota bacterium, assembly GCA_035652535.1. Classification (NCBI taxonomy): domain Bacteria; kingdom Bacillati; phylum Chloroflexota; species Chloroflexota bacterium. The sequence goes on along the minus strand of DASRDP010000093.1, from coordinate 36,258 downwards.
ACTCGTATCGCTGCCGCGCACCCCCTCGACCCGCGCGCAGTCTACCGGGAAGCCACCGAAACGCGCGCGTGCCCGGGAACGTCCGCTCGCGCCTCCTCGGCCGACGACGCGAGGCCCGGATATTCGGCGCGCCAATTGGCCGCATCGGAGATCTCCGCGAAGGATGTGACGTGGGTCATCACGTTGCGGGCGGGCTCGGTCACCACGTGGGCCGGCTGCTCGCCTCGCTGGAAGGCCTGGACCACGTCCAGCAGCCGCCTGCGCACGGAGATGACGCCTAGGTCGCTGACCCCCAGGTGCTCGCGGCTCCGATCGTAGAGCGGACCCATGCTCTCCGTCGCGCAGGAATCGTGGGCGAGGAAGCTACCGAACCCGAAGTCCGTCATCCCCGTGTAGTTCTCGGTCCGCTGCTTCTCTCGGTCCTGCAGATAGTGGTTCGCGGCGTTGGCGAAGCGGCGGTAGCCGGGACCGATGGCCCGCCGGCGCACGGGCTCGTCGGGCTCGATGGGCCGCCGCCGATTGAACCCGAAGTCGAATCGCGCCGAGTGTGTATCGTCGATCGGCGTATAGAAGTGCACCTCGTACCCCTCAGAGGTATCGAGGCTCGTGCCCCCGCGCCCGACCGGGACGGCGCACGCGACCGGGAGGATGAACGACGACACGCGGACGTACGTCGCGCCACCGGGCGCGTCGCGCAGGGCGATGAGTCGGACGCCGAAGTCGGTGTCCTCCGTTTCGTAGCGTGGCGCGGTGTCGGAGGGAAGCTCGAATCGGAAGCTGCGGTGCAGGAACGAGAGGTGGGACGAGTCGCACTCGCCCTCCAGCCCCTGGAGGTAGTTGCAGTCCTGGATCGCCTTCGTCGCGTAGCACTGCTCCGCGGGGAGGCCGGCCCACTCGTACGCGGGGAAGAGCGGCTCGCGCTCGGGCGGTCCCATGTAGGCGAACACCATCCCGCCCACCTCGCGTGTTGGGTACGCGGGATGGCTCACGCGCTGCCTGAAGGTGCTGCCGGCCGGCTCGGCCGGCGTGTCGAGCACGCGCCCCTCCGCGTCGTATTTCCACCCGTGATAGATGCACCGAAGCCCGCCCTCCTCGTTGCGTCCGTAGAAGAGGCTGGTCCCCCGGTGCGAGCACGCTTCGGCGAGCAGTCCGATTCGGCCGTTCGTGTCGCGAAAGGCGACCAGGTCCTCGCCGAGCAGCCGCACCTGGACGGGCGGGCAATCCGGCGCAGGGATCTCCTCGCTGAGCAGCGCCGGCAGCCAGTATCGGCGCATCAATTCGCCCATCGGTGTTCCCCGGTCCGTCTGGGTCAATAGCTGGTTCTGTTCTTTGCTCAGCATCCTCCCCTCCGATGATGCCATCCTGGCCCGCCGGCGGCCTTCCCGTCAAGCCCTGGATTTTCTTGTGATCGCCATCAATTGCAGATACACTCGTACCACCAGAATAGCCTCGCGGATCACGAACCCAATGACTCCGCCTCCGAGTGCGAGGACTTCCGTCGCGTCGGGCCCCCGATCGGCGGGATGGAGCCGGTAACGTCGCGCCTGACCCACGTTGCGCAGTTCCGTGACGGCAGAGATTTTCAGCTCGGAGGACCGTAGAGGAGTATGGAACCAACGGAAGCCGGAAACCCGACAACGGCCGACCAGATGCACGAGCACGGGCACTGGGGCGCCCATGACCATGCCGAGGGGATGTTCGGGCACATCCACGACGACCCCTTCTTCCATACCCATCCCGGCGAAGAGGAGATGGTGATCCTCACGCCAGAGGAGGCGGGGAACCGGATCACCCTCACCAGCGTGGGCATCGACGTCGGGTCCTCCACCTCCCACCTGATGTTTTCCCGCCTCGTCCTCGAGCGGCAGGGCATCGCCCTCTCGAGCCGCTTCAAGGTCGTGGAGCGAGGCATCACCTTCCGCTCGCCCATCCTCCTCACCCCGTACGTCGACGAAACGACGATCGACACAGAAGAGCTTGAGCGCTTCATCCAGGGTGTGTACAAGGACGCCCAGATGACCGTCGACGACGTGGAGACGGGCGCCACGATCTTCACCGGCGAGGCGGCGAAGAAGAGCAACGCCGAGGCGATCTCCGCGTTGTTCGCCGAGCACGCGGGCAAGTTCGTGTGCGCCGTGGCCGGCCCGAACCTGGAGGCGGTCATGGCCGCCTACGGCTCGGGCGCCTGCGCGCGCTCCGCCCGGCGCGATGGACAGTCGCACACGGTGATGAACATCGACATGGGCGGCGGCACCGCCAAGCTCGCCATCTGTCGCGACGGCGAGGTCCTCGAGACGGCGGCCATCAACGTCGGTGCGCGGCTCGTGGCGATGGATGAAAAGGGCCTGGTGAGTCGCATCGAGCTGGCAGGGCAGATCATCGCTGACGAGCTGGGCATCCCCCTCGTCGTGGGCGCGCCCCTCTCACCCGAGCACCAGAAGGCCATGGCCGAGCTGCTCGCCGAGTGCCTCTACAACGTGGCGGAGCGGCGCCCGCTCGGCCGGCTGGCCAATCGCCTCATGATCACTGGGCCGCTCACGTACACGGGGCCCATTGACTCCGTGAGCTTCTCAGGTGGAGTCTCTGAGTACGTGTACGGCAACGAGCCGCGAAACTTTGGCGATCTCGGCATCCTTCTGGGGAAGGCCGTCGCCGACCGCGTCGTACGCCTCGGCGTGCCCATGGACACCTCGGAGCAGATGATCCGCGCGACCGTCATCGGCGCTGGCCAATACACGCTGCAGGTCAGCGGCAGCACCATCTACATCACGCGGCCCGAGCTCCTGCCGCATCGAAACCTCCAGGTCGTGGCGCCCGTCATGCCCGATGGGACCTATACGGTCGAGTCGGCCAGGGTGGCCATCGAGCAGGCGATGCAGCGCCTCGACATCGAGGAGGGGGATCGACCCGTCGCCCTCTCCTTCCGCTGGCGAATGGAGCCCTCGTACGACCGGGTCAAGACCCTCGCCGAGGCGATCGTGGCCGCCATGCCGAACACCATCGCGGCGAAAATCCCCCTCACCATCGTGTTCGACACGGACATCGGGGGCGCGGTCGGCAGCCTGCTGACCCGCGAGCTGCTGCCGGACTACGACATCGTCTCCATCGACGAGGTGACCCTCGGCGATCTGGACTTCATCGATCTGGGCGAGGAGCTGGAGGACGTGCACGCGGTGCCGGTCGTGGTGAAGTCTCTCGTATTCAGCACGGCCCGCGAGCGCGAGTCCGGCCTCGTCCGCGGGGCGGGTGCCCTCGCCCATGCGCACGACCACGAGCACGACCACGATCATCATCACGATCACGATCACGATCACGATCACGACCATCACCACGACCATGATCACCCGCACACCCACTGACTTGCCCACGTAAACCATGGGGGCGCTCACCCGCGTCGTTGGCGCTGCCCTCGTGCTCGTGGTCCTCGGCTGCACCGCGCCGGACGGGACGCGCTCGGCGCCCGGTGGCCCAGCGCCTGCCCAGCCCACGGCGGGCCCGAAGCGGATCGCCATCGGCATTCGCGGCGACCCGAAGACGCTGAGTGCGAAGCTCAACTCGGCGGCAGGCGCCGGAGGCGTGCCCGGCGTCTCGGAGACCGAGACGCTGCTGAACGCCGGCCTCGCGATCCAGGACTCGACGGATGCACTCCACGCGCAGCTCGCGGAAGCGGTGCCGTCCGTGGAGAACGGGCTCTGGGTCGTCTATCCCGACGGTACGATGCAGACGACGTGGAAGATTCGATCAGGCGCCGCCTGGCACGACGGGACGCCCTTCACATCAGCGGATCTGCTTTTCACCGCCAGCGTGGAACAGGATGCCGAGCTGCCGATCTTTCGCAACGTCGCATACAGCTCGGTCGACCGGGTCGAGGCGCCGGATACGCAGACCATCACGATCCACTGGAAGCGGCCGTTCATCGAAGCGGACACGATGTTCACCAACGCTCGCGCCCTCCCGCTGCCGCGACATCTGCTCGAGAAGACCTACACGACCGACAAGGAAGACTTCGTCAACCTCCCCTACTGGAACCGCGAGTTTGTCGGAACTGGCCCATTCAAGCTTCGTGAATGGGAAGCGGGGACCCACGTGATCCTCGACGCGAACGATGCGTTCGTCCTGGGGAGGCCTCAGATCGACCAGATCGAGGTGAAGTTTATTCCCGACCCCTCGGCGATGGCGGCGAACGTGCTTTCCGGCGGCGTGGACCTGACCCTGGGCGGCCGCTTGTCCTATGAGTGGGGAGCGCAGCTCGCGGACCAGTGGCGCGATGGAAAGGTGGAGCACAGCACGCCGACCACGTACCTCGGCGCGTATCCGCAGTTCATCAACCCCAATCCGGCCGTCGTCGCCGACGTCCAGTTCCGCCGGGCGCTGATGCAGGGCGCGAATCGCCGACAGCTCATCGACAGTCTGCTGGGCGGGCTCGCCCCTATTGCCGACTGCATCGTAAACGAGTCCGCCAGCGAGAGGAGCGCCATCGAGTCGAGTATCGTCAAGTACGCCTACGATCCACCGGCGGCCGCGCAGACGATCGAGGGGCTTGGCTACGTTCGCGGGTCGGACGGAACGTTCCGCGACGCGACCGGCCAGCGTCTGACGGTCGAGATTCGCAGCACGGCCACCGACGACACGCAGATGAAGACGATGTACGCGCTTGCGGACGATTGGCAGCAGGTGGGCGTGGGGGTGGACCAGGTAGCGGTGCCGCAGCAGCGCGAGTCGGACCGCGAGTATCGCGCGACGCGGCCAGCGTTCGAGGTCGTGCGCCAGCCCGGAGGCGCGAAGAACGTCGAGCGCTTCTATGGCGGCTACACGCCGCTGCCGGAGAACAACTACACGGGCATCAACCGGCCGCGCTACAAGAACGAGGAGCTGGATTCGCTTATCGATCGATACTTTGTCACCGTGCCGGTGGCCGAGCGAATGCAGGTGCTGGGCCGGATCGTTCAGATCATGACGAGCCAGCTCGTCGTGCTTGGCATGTTCTGGGACATCTCACCGACGGTGGTGTCCAGCCGCCTGAAAAACGTCAGCTCACCGGGCGACGTGTGGGATGCGCACCGCTGGACGGCCGGCGGGAGCTGACCCGCGCTCGCCCCTCCGCCCGGGCAATGGCCCCGGAGGGCGTGAGCGACCCTCCCAATCGCAGCCCTTCGGCGCGCTCAAGCCAGGCCATTTCCTCGCAAGGGTGGAGGGAGCCCTCCCGCCCCAGAAAAGGGGGGAAGGATCCCTCCCTCTCCCTCGACGTCGACGGGGGCGGGTCGGTGCGGGGGTGGCAAGGTCACCCCGGGGACGCGGGCATCCCACCCTCCCGGAGTTCGCCATCGAGCCACCGGAGCGCGTCCCGAAAAACGGCGTCGCCGTCCGCCTCGTTCCACAGCTCGTGCGACCGACCGTCGTACACGATGAGGCGCTTCGACCCGCCCGCCCGGGCGTAAGCCGCGCGCGTCGCGGCGACATCTGCGATCCGGTCCGCGTCTCCAGCCAGCCAGAGGGTCGGCACGGACAGCCGGCCTACCGCGTCGAGAATGGCGCCCTGGGCCGCCGCCGTCTCGGTGAACCAGCGCGCGGTGGCCGCATGGTGGACGAGCGGGTCCGAGTCGAAGTCGCGCCCGAGGTTCGAGTCGCTGCTGATGACCTCGCCGCGCAGCCCGTTGCTCATGGTGAGGCGCGGGAACGGTCCACTCAGGAGGCGCGCCAGCGCGACTTTGATGGGCGAGACCGGCATCGCCAGGGCGATGTAGGGCGAGGTCAGAATCGCGGCGAACACCTGGCCGGATTCTCGCTCTGAGCTGGAGAGATACCGCAGGGCGATCAGCGATCCCAGGCTCTGCCCCAGGAGGCAGATCGGCGCTTGCGGGTCCGTCGCTCGCACCGCGGCCAGCGCGCATTCCAGATCGGTGAGATATTCGTCGAAGGACTGACAGTGGCCGCGCTGGCCCTCGGCGCGACCGTGCCCGCGAAAGTCGTACGTCGCCACGGCGAAACCCTCCGACGCAAAGCGCTCGGCGACGGCGCGATAGCGGAGGCCATGGTCCGCATACCCGTGGATAACGAGGAGCGCCGCGCGCTCCGGGCCGTCTGTGGGGTACCAATCGAACGGGAGTCGGACCCCGTCCGCGGTCGTGATGAAGACACTGCGCACGCGTCAGTCGGGCGAGAGGTGTTGTAGCCGCGGTGCCACTTCGCGCGCGAATAGACGCAGGGAGCGGGTCCGAAGGCGCCGCGTGCCATAGTCCTTCCCCATCACCAGCAGCAGCACGCCGTATCCTCCGCTTGCCTGATAGTGCTCGACGATCCGCTCGTAGACCGTGTCCGGGTCGCCGACGAAGTAGAAGCCGGAGTCCACGAGGTGGTCCCAGGTGATGTCCTCGAGTCTGCCGCTGGGTGGCAGGAACTTCTCGTAGTAGCGCGGGAACTGGCGAACGTGCTCGGCGATCGTCGGCGCGATCGATTCGCGCAGCTCGTCCTTCGCTTTCCTCACGCTGTCCGAGACGTACACCAGGCGGCATGCGCGAATGTCGCGGCGTCGGGCGACGCGTCCGGCCGCCCGCGCCGCCGCCACGTACGCGTCGGCGTGGGCGCGCATGTGCTCCGTGTTGTCGTACTGGCTCAGGATCGGGATGAAGCCGTTCCGCGCGGCCAGCTCCACGGTGCCCTGGGTCGTGCTACTGGCCACGCCGACGGGCATGTGGGGCCGGGTGTAGGGCTTCGGCATCACCTGGATGTTCTTTCCGTGCCAGAACTCGCCCTGGTAGTCGAACGGCTCGTCACATGACCAGCATTTGAGGATCAGGTCGACCGCCTCGTGCATTCGGGCACGGCGCAACGGCATGCTATCGTCGCCAATGCCGCGCTGGGCCATGCCGTTGTCGTTGGGCAGCCCGACGCCCAACCCGAAGAGGTAGCGCCCGCGAGTGAGGTGGTCGCAAACCGCGGCCTCGAGCGCGACCTGGATCGGGTGATAAAGGGCAATGGGCCGAACGCCCGGCCCGAGCCGAATCTGCTTCGTGAGGGCCGCAGCCTTGCAGATGAAAAGGTCGGCTGCCGACAGGGCGTCCGGCCTCGTGTACTGCACCCCGCGGAGGTGCTCGCTGATCCAGGCCTCACGAAAGCCAGCGCGGTCAACGAGCTGGATCTCGTACAGATCCTCGTCGTAGCTATCGGCCGCCACCGCGTTTCGGCGCTCGCCGTTGGAGAAGATCCCGAACTCCACGCACCGCCTCCTTGTGCGGCGATTCTACCGCGCGTGGCCTGCCTGCTGGTGGGACCGTCGGTCGAGCAGCCACTCGACCCCTCGGCTCGAGGTCGCCGCGACTATTATTACGGCGAGAAGCACCCGCTCCTGCCCGGGGCGCGGGACAGAAACCAGTTCACGGGGTGTGTCGGATGCCCAACGAGCACAGCGCGGCCACAGGAGAATGGATGGAATTCTGGCGGACCGGGCCAGGGACGCTGGCGGGCCGCTACCTGCGGCGTTTCTGGATCCCCATCCATCGCTCGGAGGATTTGATCGCCGGGCGAGCCAAGCCCGTCCGTATCGCCGGCGAGGACTTCACCCTCTACCGCGGTGAGGGCGGTGACGCTCACGCGGTCGCGTTCCGCTGCGCCCATCGAGGTACGCAGCTCTCGACCGGCTGGGTCGAGGGAGACCAGATCCGCTGCTTCTATCACGGCTGGAAGTACGGTCCCGACGGACAATGCACCGAGCAGCCCGCCGAGCCCGAGCCATTTTGCGGCCGGATCCGAATTCGCTCGTATCCGGCCCAAGACTACCTCGGCCTCGTGTTCGCGTACCTGGGCGAAGGGGAGCCGCCCGACCTTCCGCGTTTCCCGGAGTTCGAGGACGATGAAGAGGGAATCCGCGAGAACTACACGTACCCAACGCCCTGGCCGATGAACGTCTTCAGTTCGCTGGAGAACGATCCCTTCCACGGCGCCTGGGTCCATCGCGAGTCGTACATCGCGGCCGGGCGCATCGGGATCCCGCGGGTCCGGTGCGAGGAGACCGAATATGGGTACACGACGTTCGTGACCCTCCCAGAGGGCGCCACCCTCTGGCCCGAGTCCCAAACGCACTACCTCATGCCGCTGGGCAGCTACGCGACGCGGACCGCGCCCGAGCTGGGTCCGGAGGCGTGGCGTGAAGCTCTCGCATTCCGCGTGCCCATTGACGACGAGCACTGCACGACATTTGGCGTCAACTTCACCCATATGCCCAAAGAAGCGCGCCCATCCTATTTGGAGCGGCGGGCGACGCGGGCGGCGGAGGCAGCAACGCTCCCTCCCTATGCCGAAATCGCCGAAGCGGTGCTGCGCGGTGAGATGAGGATCGAGGACATTGAGGACCGGCACAAGCATCCCGACCGGCTGTTCAATATGCAGGACTACGTCTCTCAGGTCGGACAGGGGGCGCTTCCGGATCGCAGCCAGTGGCACCAGGGCTATGAGGATGTGACCGTCATCATGCTGCGCAACCTGTGGCAGCGCGAGTTGCGGAACCTGGCCGAAGGGCGCCCCTTGAAGGAATGGCGACGCACGAGGCGGTTGAGCGTGGGTCGGGCGCGCGTATGAGCTGGCAAGGATCCCGGTGGACAGCGTTGCTCCGGTCGTGGTGGAGGGCCCGGGTTGCCCTCACCCGGTCGCGGCCCCCTGCGGCGGCCGGCGGCCGGCCTCGCCCACCGCGGTGGGCGAGACGAGCGGGAGTGGCGCTGGGCACCTCGCGGTGGGCGAGGCGAGCGGGGGTGGCGCTGGGCTCCTCGCGGTGGGCGAGGCGAGCGGGGTGCGCGCCTCCGTCGCACGGGCAGCTCATTGGACGCCACACACTTCTCGTAGCCGTCGCGCTCCTGATGACGGCGTGTACCACGGGCGCGCCATCCCCCCAGCGCCCCGGCGAAGGTGTGGCGCCTGCGACGCCGGGCTCGCACCGCGTGAAGACCCTGACCGTCGGCATCACCAGCACCGTCCGGGCCTTCGGGCTCGCAGGAACGACGACCACGGCCGGCGGGTGGATGTCCGCGGGTGAGCTGCATTCGCAGGGTCTGGTGACCTCCGACACCAGCTCGCGGACTCCGGTGGGCCGGCTTGCCGAGCGCGCGCCGTCCTTCGACGATGGCTCCATCGTGGTCCAGCCCGACGGCACCATGCGGGCGACGTACCACCTGCGGACGGGTGTGACGTGGCAAGACGGCGCGCCGTTCACGTCGCGCGACCTCGCCTTCTCCTATCAGGTGAACACCGACCCAGGCCTGCCCTTCGTGAATCGTGACGCCATGAAGCTCGTGACCACGACCGAGGCGCCGGACGACCAGACGTTCGTGTTCGTCTTCAGCAGCCCGTACTACCTGGCCGACTCCCTGGGGCTTCGACTCTTCTGGCCCTATCCCCAGCACCTGCTCCAGGACAGCTACGACCAATACGTGAGCACAAAAAACGCCGACGACTTCATCAACCAGCCCTACTTCACGAGCGGCTACGTCAACCTTGGACCGTTCCGGCTCACCTCGTTTGATCCGGGAGAGGGCCTGAAGTTCGAGGCGTACGAGAACTACTTCCTTGGTCGACCGAAGATCGACGTCGTCTACCTCAAGACCTTCGGCGACGAGAATACGCTCCTGGCCAACCTGCTCGCGGGCGCGGTGGACGTGTTCATGGACCTCGCCATGAGCCCCGACGTCGGATTTCAGTTAAAGGACCAATGGGACAAGTCGGGCCAGGGAACGGTGCTCCTGACAACCGGGTACGTGCGGATGTTGATCCCTCAGTATCGAGCGCAGTTCCAGAAGGAGCCGGCGAACCTCGACCCAACGGTGCGGCAAGCCCTGTACGTTGCCCTGGACCGGCCCGCGCTATCCGCCGCGCTACAGGACGGCCATGCCGAGCTGGCGGCGACCTCGATCCTGCCCCCCGAGGACCGCAACTACGAGGCCGTGCGCGATGGGCTCAAGCCATTCGCGTTCGATCCGGACCGAGCGAAAACCCTCCTGGCCGAGGCAGGCTGGACGCCCGGGCCGGACGGATTGCTGAGAAACGCGGATGGACGTCGGTTCCAGACATCCATCTGGTCCACGCCCGGCTCGGACAAGGAGATCGCCGCCATCGCCGACTACTGGCGGCGCGTCGGGCTCGAGGTGGAGGAGACCATCGTGCCGGCGGCATTCACGCGGGACAATCAGTATCGCGCCAGCTACCCCGGATGGGAGACGACGGCCAACTACGACGACTCGACCTTTGGCCGTCTCAAGGACCCCTCGGGCCCGGAGACGCGCTGGGCGGGTGCCAATCGGGCCGGCTACGACGATTCCCGGGCCGTCCGTCTCGTGGACGCCTACTACCACAGCATGAAGCCCGGGGACCAGCGGCAAGCCGTTCGAGCGATCAGCGACTTCATCGTCGCGGAGATGCCCTACCTCGTGACGATGTTCGAGGCGGACAACATCGGCATGCGCAAGGGCGTGCAGGCCTTCGCCGATTTCGCCGGCGGCGCTGGGGCTGGGGCGCCGTACGGCTCGTACACGCGCAACGCATACCTCTGGGACCTCGATTAGCCCAGAGCCCTAAGGGCACCATGGAGGGAATTGACCCACTCGGAGTGGCAATCCTGTTCACGGGCTACGCTTGACGACGGCGACTGTGCTCGCAACCGGCGCCACGATACGGACCGTCGAACATCTTGGGCTCCGGGCGCGACGCGTGCGCGTTGGTCAGGGACGATGATTGTCGGTCGCATCGGCATCGTCGACGGCCTCCTTGCCGCCTGCGTCGTCGACGACAGACTGTGATAGGATTTGGTCCTCGATACGCGGCCGTGGAGCCGTTGCCAGCCCCATGACGATGAACCCATTCGCCACGACTGTTCTTGCGCTGCTTGCCCTCACGGCGTGCGCGCAGCCTGCTGTGCCATCCCGCTCATTGGGGTCGCCGTCCCCGTCCCAGCCGGGCGCCTCGGGGCGAGCCTTGGTCATGATGATCCGCGTCGAGCCGCCCACCCTGTCGTCGCGGCCGCTCGTACGCACGGGCGGGGTCACGACGGCGACACTCGTACGGCTTTTCAATGCCGGGTTCGTCATCCGCGACCAGCATGGCGATCCTCAGCCGGATCTCGTTGAGCGCGTGCCGGCGCTCGACACGGATGCGTGGCGCGTGTCCGCCGACGGGCACATGCAGACGACGTATGTGCTCAAGCCCGACCTCAGGTGGCACGACGGGACCCGGCTCTCTGCTGACGACGTCGTGTTCACCTGGCAGGTGTATTCGACTCCGGCGATGGGACAGGCTGCGTCCCTCCCGTTCGGGCTCATCGACAATGTTCGTGCGACCGATGATCACACCGTCGAAATCGAATGGAAACGGCCGTATCCCGACGCCGGCTCGCTGCAGGCAACCGATTTTCCGGTCCTCCCGCGCCATCTCCTCGAGCAAAGCTTCCAGCAGGACTCGCCGGAAACCTTTCTGGCAAGCCCATTCTGGACCAGCCGCTACGTCGGTCTGGGCCCGTACCGCCTGGAGCGCTGGGAGCCCGGCTCGTCCATTGAGGCTTCCGCTTTCGACGGGTATGCGCTCGGTCGCCCATTGATTGGCCGCATACAGGTGCGCTGGAACAGCGATCCGAACACCGTGGTGGCGAACCTGCTCGCGGGCGAGGTCAACATCGCAGCCGACGATTCGCTCCAGTTCAGCCAGGCGTCGCTTCTGCGCCGGGAGTGGACGCCTCGCTCGGCAGGGTCCGTCCTCCTGACGCCGACCCTCTGGCGCGCCGCGCAGGTCCAACTGCGACCGGAGCTCGCGAGCCCGCGCGCGCTCCTCGACGTCCGGGTGCGGCGTGCGCTGGCGCACGCGATCGACAAGGCCGCGCTGAACGACGCGTTGTTCGAAGGTCAGGGCATCGTCACCGGCAGCATGATTCCGCCTACGGATCCGAACATTGACAACGTGGAGCGAAGCATTCGTAAGTATCCGTTTGACCCCAAACAGAGCGAAGCGCTCATGAGCCAGGCTGGGTGGAGCAGGGCGCCCGATGGCACGTACGCGAATCTGAGCGAGGGTCGGTTCTCAGCCGAGCTGAAGGTAAACGGCGGAGCGCAATACGAGGAGGAAATGTCCATCTTGGCGGCCGGGTGGCGCGATGCAGGCTTCGACTTCCGCGAGTCCGTAAACCCGGCCGCGCTGGCACAGGACGGCGAGGTGCGCTCCACTTTTACCGGCGTCTTCTCTTCGAGCGGTCCTCTGGGCGAAGACCTGCTCCGGGCCTACAGCAGTGCGAATATCCCGGGCCCCGAAAACCGTTGGGTGGGTCGAAATCGGGTGGCATGGATCAACCCGGAGTACGACCGCTTGGTCGAGGCCTTCAACACGACGCTCGATCCCACCGAGCGCAGGCGCCAGGTCGTCGAGATGGCGCGAATCTTTACCGAGGATCTGCCGGAGATTCCGCTCTATTTCGACCCCGGTGTCATGGCCTACGTGTCCGGCCTCACCGGTCCGCGGCTGGTTTCACCGAAAGGCAATATCAGCTGGGACATCTACCGCTGGACGTGGGTGGGATAGCGCGCTCGCGCGGCCGACGGACCCGCGCTACACTGGATGCGCATCGCGAGGGCTCACAGGAGGTGAATTATGGCAGAGGTCGTTCTCGGCATTGGGACGTCGCACAGTCCGCAGCTCGGGATCCCCGGCGAACAGTGGCGGGTTCTTCAGGCGAAGGACGAAGGCGACTCGCGGATGAACTATCGGGAGCTGGCCGAGCGTGTTCGGCAGACACGGCCCGGCTTCGAAAAAGAGCTGACGATCGAGAAGTTCCGGGAGCGCGATGAGGCATGCCAGCGCGCCATCGGCGCCCTTGGGGAGCTGCTGCGCGATACGCGCCCGGACGTTATGCTCGTCTTCGGCGATGATCAGCACGAGCAGTTCCTCGACGACCTCATGCCGATGCTGTGCATCTACAATGGCGAGACAATGGCCATCCACCGCGGAAGGCGGGCGGGCGCGCCGCCGGTCAGCACGAGCACGGAATGGCGCTCGGTGGAGGGCGGCCGCGACCAAGCCGAAGAGGGCAAAGAGTTCCGCGCCGATCCGGCTCTCGCCGACCATCTGCTCCGCGAGCTGTGCGACGACGGGTTCGACATCGCGCGGTCGAACCATATGCGCGACGGTGTCGGGATCGGGCACGCTTTCAGCTTCGTCTATCGACGGCTCCTGCCCGAGGGCGACATTCCGATGGTCCCCTTTATGGTCAACACGTTTTATCCGCCGAACGCGCCCACACCGAAGCGCTGCTATGCGCTGGGCCAGTCCGTCCGCGCAGCCATCGAGCGCTGGGACTCGAACGCGCGCGTCGCCGTCATCGCGTCCGGCGGTCTCAGCCACACGATCATCGACGAGGATCTGGACCGGCGCACCATCGATGGGCTGATGGAGCGGGACCCGGATCGCCTCCGTGCCCTGCCGGTTGAGAAGATGGTCCACGGGACATCAGAGATTCGGAACTGGATCATCGCGGGGGCAGCGCTCGAGGGGCTCGACATGACGCTGGTCGACTATGTGCCGACTTACCGCTCACCGGCCGCGACGGGGTGCGGGATGACCTTCGCATATTGGAAGTAGGACGAGTCGCCCTTCGTGGCCGTAGTATGATGACGTTCGTCCGCGCCCATGGTTGCCCGATCTCCAGATTTGATTGACGTTGGAGGACTCATGGCGAAGCGCGAATCCATTAACCTTCCCGGCATGGCGCACGGCGCGCCGATCCCCATGGGATCGAAGATCGGCAACGTCGTGTACTCATCCGGCATCGCTGGTAGGGACCAGGAGAAGAACGTGATGCCCAGCGACCCGGCTGAGCAGGCTGTCTGCATGTTCAAGAACATCAAGCAATTCATGGAGATCGCCGGCGGCTCGCCGGACGACATCATCCACGTTCGCCTGCTGATGAAGGACCCGGACTTGCGCAAGTACATCGACCCCGAGTGGCAGAAGATGTTCCCCGACGAGCACAGCCGCCCCGCGCGCCACGCGCTGACGACGGACGTACGCCAGGGTTTCTTCCAGGCCGAGATCGTGGCCATACTGCCCTCCTAATGACGCGCGAGAGGACCGCTCGTCCCCTTCGTCCAAAATGCTGTGCGATAATGGGCCAGTGAAGCTCATGAGGAGGAACTGATGCTCACGAAGGAAGAAAATGAGTTCCTGACGCGCGTCGGGCCGGGTACCCCGGCAGGCGAGCTGCTTCGACGCTATTGGATGCCTGTAGGCTACGTGCAGGAGCTGACGGACGAGAAACCCACCCAGTTCGTGCGGATCTTGGGCGAGGATCTGGTGCTCTTCAAGGACAAGAGCGGCAACGTGGGCCTCATGCAGGACCATTGCGTCCACCGCGGCGCTTCCATGCTCTACGGGCGCGTCGAGGAGCGGGGGATCGCCTGCGCGTACCATGGCTGGCTCTACGACACGAAGGGGAACTGCCTGGAAACCCCGGCCGAGCCGGCGGACAGCAAGTTCTATCTGACGGTGAAGGCGAAGGCGTACCCGGTGAAGAAGTTCATCGGGATGTACTGGGCGTACCTGGGGCCGCTGCCGGCGCCGGAGATCCCACAGTACGACGTGTGGGCGCGCAAGGATGGCCACCGCGAGCTGTATCTGCAGCCGCGCCTCGACGCCAACTGGCTGCAGCCCATGGAGAACTCCATGGACCCGGCTCACCTCCAGATCCTCCACCAGACGATCGCGTTCCGCGGCCGGACGCCCGCCAGCACGACCCGCGGCTTCACGGACGACGTGGAGAAGTTCGAGTTCTACGAAGTCGACTACGGATTAATCAAGAAGCGGACTTATAAGAACGGGCACGTGGACGAGCACCCGGTTATCTTTCCGAACATCCTGCGCCAGGGCGACGCCACGCAGATCCGCGTTCCCATCGACGACACCCACACCAAGATCTTCTTCGTCCGGTTCAAGCCCAGCCCGGATGGCAGCATCGTGGAGGAGGGGGACCCGCCGGTTACCTTCATCAACTCCTACAAGCAGCCTGCCGACCAGCTCCACCCCTACACCTGGTTCGATATGTCCCTCGACGTCCAGGCGCAGGACCATATGGCGTGGGAGACGCAGGGCCCGATCGCCGATCGCAGCATCGAGCGGCTCTCGACGACCGACCGGGGAATCGTCTTGCTGCGCGAGGTCCTGAAGCGCGAGATCGAGCGCGTGCAGATGGGGCTCGACCCGAAGGGCGTGATCCGCGATCCAAACCACGGGTTGATCGACACGAAGCTGCAGGAGTCGCTCGTCGAGGTACGGGAGGGCTGGGGCCGAAGCGGCCAGTTGGCCACCACGGCCCAGGCGTAGCGGGGTGCCTGACTCTCTCGACCTGCTTCGCCAGAAGGTCGCGATCTCCATGCGCATCTTGGGCATGGAGGGGCTGGTGAAGGACATCACCGGCCACGTGAGCGCCCGGATTCCGGGCACGAACGAGATGTTCATTCGGTGCCGAGGCGGCAACGAGCGGGGCTTGATGTACACCGACGTCCAGCAGATCCGTCGGCTGGATTTCGACGGGAAGGGCGACGGGCTCGGAGCGGACTTCATGGCCCCGCTGGAGCTGCCGATCCACGGCGAGAACTATAAGGCTCGCCCTGAGGTCGCGGCCGTGGTCCACGCGCACCCGCACGCGGCGGTGCTGTGCGGCATCCTCGGGCTCGAGTTCAAGCCGATCTTCGGCGCGTACGATCCCGGCGCCATGGGTATCGCCGCGAAGGGGCTGCCCGTCTACCCTAGGTCCGTGCTGATCAATCGGCAGGAGCTGGGCCAGGATCTCGTCGCTGCCATGGGTCCGCGGGACTGCTGCCTCATGAAGGGCCACGGCATCACCGCGGTCGGGCCGAGTGTGGAGGCGGCGACGCTTCTGGCGCTGCGTCTGGAGCGCCTCGCGGAGATGATCCTCGAGATTGCGCACCTGGGCCGCGAGGCCCCGAGCATCTCCCAGGAGGACCTGGAGGCGTTCGGATACGTCGATGGACGCGCGCCGACGCGCGCGAATATCCCGCGCGGCGAGGAGTGGGTGTGGGCCCACTACGTGAAGCTCGTGGAGGACTCCGTCGGGATCCCCGCCGATTTCTGACACGATGCTGAAGAACGTGCGTAAACCGTTCGTGCTGAGCCCTTCGACTTCGCTCGGGGCAGGCCAGTCGAAGCACGCAGCGCCCTTCGACTGACTCGGAGCGAGCGGTCTTACAGCACACTTCAAAGCCGGAGGTTGCCGTGCTCACGCGGGAAGAGAACGAGCTGTTGACGCGGGTTGGACCGGGAACGCCAGCGGGCGAGCTGCTTCGCCGGTACTGGTACCCGGTCGCCTTCTGTCACGAGCTGACGGATGAAAGGCCAACGCACTTCACGCGCGTGCTCGGTGAAGACCTCGTGCTCTTCAAGGACAAGAGCGGGAACGTGGGCCTCATCCAGGATCATTGCGTCCACCGGGGCGCGTCGCTGCTGTACGGCCGCGTCGAGGAGCGCGGGATCGCCTGCGCGTACCATGGCTGGCTCTACGACGCGAAGGGGAACTGCTTGGAGACGCCGGCCGAGCCGGCGGACAGCAAGCTCTATCTGACGGTCAAGGCGAAGGCGTACCCGGTACGGCGGCTGGCGGGCCTCTACTGGGGGTATCTCGGGCCGCTCCCAGCCCCAGTTATCCCGCCGTACGACATCCTCGTCCGCCGGGATGGCCACCATACGGTGCAGCTCCGCGGCCAGGTCGATGCGAACTACTTCCAGGCGATGGAGAACTCGGTTGATCCCGCGCACCTCCAGATCCTGCACCAGGACGCGGGCGCCAACGTGGCGGGCGGCCGTCGCGCGCGCAGCACGACGCGCGGCTTCACCGACGAAGTGGTCAGCTTCGACTTCTACCAGACCGAGTACGGGATCATGAAGCGGCGAGTGTATACGGACGGGCGGGTCGACGAGCATCCGTTGATCTTCCCCAACATCCTCCGCCAGGGGAACGGCATGGAGGTGCGCGTCCCTCGGGACGACACGGCCATGTGGATCTATGAGATCCGGTTCATCCCGACGGAAGACGGCTCGCTGGTGCCCGAAGATGAAGAGCCCGAGTTCGTGCCGCAGGATTCGCACAAGGCTCCCGCCGATCAGCGGCACCCGCATGCCCGGTATCGCATGGATCGGGTGGACGCGCAGGATTACATGGCATGGGAGACTCAGGGGCCCATCTTCGATCGCACGACCGAGCGGCTGGCGACGTCAGACCGCGGCATCGTCATGCTCCGCAAGCTGATGCGCGAGAACATCGAGCGCGTGCAGGCGGGGCTGGACCCGCTGGGTGTCATCCGCGATCCGAGTCACCCGATGATCGATACAAACCTGACGGGCTCATTGATCGTCGAAGTGGGCATGCTCCCGCCGTCGGCTGCCGGTCGGCGGTAGGAGGCATTGCTCCTCTCGGTCCCCGCGGGTCGCGCCTGGTGATGGGGTGGCGCCGGCAGTAGAACGCCCGGACACCGGTATCTTGACGGTCGTTTGTCCCGACCGGCAGGGGATCGTCGCCGCAATCTCGGGCTTTCTTTTCGGGCACGGGGCCAACATTCTCGATGCCCAGCAGCACACCGATCGCTCGGATGAAACGTTCTTCATGCGCGTCAGGTTCGATGCCACGCGGCTGGACATCAGCCTCGCTGAGTTCGGAAAGCCGTTCGCGGAGGTAGCGGACCGGTTTGGGATGCGCTGGCGCATTCGCGCCACGTCCGAAACACCTTCGATGGGGATCATGGTCTCGCGACTGGACCATTGCCTCATCGATCTTCTCGCGCGGCATCGCATCGGTGAGCTTGCCGTTCGTGTCCCTTTGATCCTGAGCAACCATGCGGACCTTGAGCCGATCGCGGCCGCCTTCAACGTGCCTTTTCGTGTGGTGCCCGTTACCCCGGATTCGAAATCCGAAGCGGAGGCGGAACAGCTTCGGCACTTGCGCGAGGCGGGCTGCGACTTCGTCGTGCTCGCGCGCTACATGCAGGTGCTGACCCCGACGTTTCTGGCCGCATTTCCGCTGCGCGTCATCAATATCCACCATGGATTCCTCCCTGCGTTCGCGGGTGCGCGAGCGTACCATCAGGCGCTCGAGCGCGGAGTGAAGATGATCGGCGCGACCAGCCACTACGCGACCAACGTGCTGGACGACGGGCCGATCATCGATCAGGACGTCATTCGCGTGACGCATCGAGATACCGCCGATGATCTGATCCGGAAAGGCAGGGACGTGGAGCGCATCGTGCTGGCACGCGCGGTTCGCGCCCATGCAGAAGACCGCGTGGTCGTCCACGGGCGCCGGACGGTCGTCTTCGATTGAACGCTATCCGCGGGCGCCGGGTCGGACCGGCTCGCGGTACTCCCCGTTCACCGTGAAGAAGGCGCGGTAGCCGCGATTCTCGCGGGGAAGCTGGATCATGGGGAAGTTCTTCCGCTCGTCGCGCACCACGGCCATCGGCTCCTCGCCCCGCTCGATGCGCTCGATGTTGTCGAAAAGCAGCTTATGGTAGAGCGCCACGCCTCGGTCCGACGTCGCCAGGTGCTCGGCGGTCCGATCGGACACGGGCCCCTGCCCAACCCACGCGAGCATGTCCTGCGAGGGGATGTCGTCGGCCCAGCCCTTGAGGTGGCCGTCCTCGTCGAAGAGCGAGAGATGCTGGACGGGCACGTCATCGCGCGGGTCGACGCCGTCCCTTCGGAGGATGCCCTGGTATCGCACGTGGAGGGTGTGAGTGTCGTCGACCGGGACACGGATCTGGTAGTTCGGCCGACGGACGTCCCCGACAGACAGGATGTTGGGGAAGAGGATGGGGTGGCCCGTCGTCCAGTCGTCGCAGTCCTCGGGCTCTCCCTCCACCAGTCGACGCTTGATGATGCCGTACTCGAACACGTCGAAGTCGATCTTCAGGTGGCGGGCCGGGTTGAGCATCGGCGGCTTGCCGGTCCGCTTCATCACGTAGTTGCCGTAGACGCCGTGAAGGTGCTCGAAGTGGATCGGGTCAAGGGAGTTGTCCATACACTGGAGCCAGTTGCAGGGCAACATCGTGATCTCGACGTTTCGGTTCAAGTCGTCGCGGACGAAGAGATCATAGCGGGGCAAAAGGGGCGCCGGCTCCGGCCCGAGGTAGGCGAACACCAGGCCGCCGAGCTCCTGGACTCGGTACGCCTGGATCTTCAGGGGAAGGCACGCGGGCTCGAAGGGCATGTCCACCACGTGGCCCTGCTCGTCGTAGATCCAGCCGTGGTAGGCGCAACGCAGGCCCTTCGTCTGCGGGATGCCGTAGGCGAGGGAGATGCCGCGATGTGCGCATCGCTCCGCCACCAGCCCGATCGTTCCCGTCTCATCCCGGTACAGGACCAGATTCTCGCCCAGCAGGCGGACCGGACGCACCGGGTCCTGGTCCAGGTCGGCCGTCGCGGCCACTGGGTGCCAGTAGCGCCGGAGCAGCTCTCCCATGGGGGTGCCAGGTCCCACGCGCGCGAGTCGTTCGTGCTCTTCCTTCGTCAGCATTCGTCGCCCCCTTCGATGGTCCGCTCGTTGTTCGTCCTGAGCGCTGCGTGGACTTCCAGCGTATTCTAGCCTCTAGCGGAACGTCCACTCGTGAATGTTCCAGCTCACCACGGCGTCCGGCGCCTTCACCGAAACTCCCTGCATCCCGGCTGCCCAGGCGATGACGCCGGGGTTGAAATGCAGCGGGATCACGCCGAGGTCGTCCGTGAGCGCGTGGATCGCATCGGCAAGCGCCTGGTGGCGCGCGTCGGGGTCCAGGGTCGTGGCGAAGGCGGTGGCAGCCCGGTCGAAGTCGGGATTGGACCAGCCCCCCCGGTTCTGCCCGAACCAGTGCGTCTCGGGCCGCGACACGGAGTTCGTGGTCAGCGCTCCCACGTCTTCACCCTCGTGCACGGCGGCGGCGCTGGTGATGGACAGCGACCGGAACGTGCCGAGCACCTGGCCGTCCTGCGTTTGAACGGGCGTGAAGACGTTCTCCTCGACCTCGAAGCCCGCCTTCCGCCAGCCATCCGCGATGATCGACCGCTCCGCGTCGTTTTGCGCGGACTGAATATTGCGGACTTCCAGGTTGATGCGTCCGCCACCGGGAAGGGTGTACGCGCCGCTGGCGTCCTTCGATAGGCCCGCCTCGTTCATGAGCTGCTCGCTCGCACGAAGGTCAAAGGGATACTTGACGGCTTTGGCGTCGACGACCGCGTAGTAGTCGAGGGTGGGGTAGATGAGCGTGTCCGTCGTGATCCCCTTACCGGAGAAGAGCGTATCGTTGATGACGGACTTGTCGATGGCGTGGGCGAGCGCCTTCCGGACCCGCGCGTCGCGAACGACGGCAGGGTTCGCGTATTCCGCGCGATGCTGGACCTGGACGAAGCGGGGGAGGTTCGGCCGGTACTGGACGGTGCCCGCGTTTCGCGCGGTCCAGTCCTGCTCGAGGACGAGGCCCTGGTCGACGCGGATGGAGTCGTCCAGCGGCATGTCCTCGTCGCCCGACACCAGGCTGGCGAGCGTGGCGTTGAAGTCGGCGCTCCAGGTGATCTTCAGCCGATCGATCTTCGGCTTGCCGAGAGCGTGGCCATCGAAGGCGGCCGCGTCGATGAAGGCGCCGGGCTGCCAGTTGTCGACGCGATACGGACCCGCGCCGACGAAATCGCTCGTCCAGAAGGGAAGATTCGGAAGGTTCTCCGGCTCGCGCTCGAACGAGGCCTGGAGGAGGTGCCTGGGCAGCGGGGCGAAGGCCTCGAGGTCCATCTCCGCCGCGTTTGGATATGGCTCCTTCCAGCGAATCTGGACCGTCTGGGGATCGGGCGCTACCACTTCGGACATGACGGAGTGGGGCACGGTGCCCGCGAGACCGTAGTTCTTGTTGGCGTACACCTGCCGCGCGAACACGAAGTCGTCGGCGGTAAGAGGCGTACCGTCCTGCCAGGTGAGGTTGGGCTTGAGGTGGAACGTCGTCTCCATCGTTCCGTCGGCGGCGACGCGCCAGCTATCGGAGTTCAGCGCGGGCAGGCTGTCGGCGAGATACGGTCGTGGCTTACTGTCCCCATCGAGGAGCGCCAGGCTGGCGTTGAAGATGCGCCGCTGGTTCTCCGTCGTGATGCCGGTGGGGATCAGGATCGTGCCGGCGACGGACCCGGGCTCCGACCGGATCACGACGCGCAGCGTTCGGCTCGGCTGGCTCGCGGTGGCCTGCGGCCGAACGGGCCCGCCAGATGGTCCGGAGGAGGGGCGCGCCGGCTGCTGCGCGCATGCGAGGATGAGCATTGCGAAAACGACGGGGAACGCACGCATCCAGTTCACGATGGGACCTCCGTCAGCTCCTGGGTGAATGGCGGCGAATGGCATGGCTCCACGCGATGAGCCACGCGCGCCTGGGATCGCGCTCAAACGAGATTGGGGTTCGCCGCCCTGATCTCCTTTGACTGGATTCTCCCGTCGGCGGAGATCTCATACAGGTACACCTCGGCGGTGCCGATCTCGAGCTTGGGAATGTCTTCGTCGCTGATGGACTCCAGGTGCTTCACCAGCGCGCGCAGGCTGTTCCCGTGCGCCACCACGATGGCGCTCCGACCCGCCCGCAGCTCCGGCAGGATCTGGGATTCGTAATACGGAACGACCCGGGCGTACACGTCCTCGAGGGTCTCGCCCCCCGGCACGGGATAGTTCCAGCTTCGGCGCCACTTGAGGAACTGTTCCTCGCCATATTCGTCGCGGACCTGCCACTTGTTCTTGCCGGTGAGGTCGCCGTAGTCTCGCTCGTTGAGGGCGGCGTTCCGATGAATGGGGATCGCCGTGTTCTGCAAATCGGCGAGGATGATGTCGAGGGTCTCCTGGGCGCGCTTCAGCATCGACGTGAACGCCACATCGAACGAGACGTCGCGGAGCGCGTCGGCGGCGCGGTGGGCTTCCGCGATCCCATCCTCGTTCAGCGAGATGTCGGTGAGACCGGTCCAGAGCCCTTTAGCGTTGTACTCCGACTGGCCGTGTCGGAGGAGCGCAAGCTTGGCCATCGCCCTCTACCCCGCCGCGCCGGCCGGCTCGCGCACGCCGCCGAAGTCCTCGTCGGCGACTCCTGCGCGGAACGCGGCGTACGTGCTTCCCCGCCGAATCTGGATGAACGGCTCGTTGATCTCCGGGTCGCGGATGACGCCCATCGGGTCCTCGCCGCGCTCGGCCTTCGCGATGTTGTCGAGGAGAAGCTGCCGGTACAGGAGGATGCCCTTATCGCCCGTCGCCAGGTGCTCGGCCGTGCGGTCCGTGATCGGCCCCTGCCCGATCCACGCCATCTCGTCCTGCACGACGATCTGGGGTGCAAAAATGCGGCCCAGCTCGTCGCGATCGAGGGTTGCGTGGGTGACCTTGACTTCCGGATCCACGGCTTCGCCGTCCTTAGGCCGCTGGGCCATCACGACCACGTGCGTCGTGTGCGTGTCGTCCGCTGGGACGCGGATCTGGAAGCTCATCTGGTTGGGGCCGCCCTGGGCCAGGATGTACGGGAACAGGATGGGGTGGCCGACGGTCCAGTCGGTGTTGTCCTCCGGCTCGCCCTCCAGCAAGCGCCGCTTGTAGATCCCGTAATCGAAGACGTCGAACTCGATCTTGACGTGGCGCGCCGGCGTCATCATCGGCGGCCTGCCCAGCTTCTTCATGACGTAGTTTCCGTAGACGCCGTGCAGATGCTCGAAGTGCGTGGGGTCAAGGGAGTTGTCCATGCACTGGAGCCAGTTGCAGTCGAGCTGGGTGATTCGGATCCATTTGTTGAAATCGTCGCGGACCAGGATGTCCCAGCGCGGGAGGAGGGGCTTCTTCTCGGGCGGGCCCATGTAGGCCCAGACGATGCCCATGAGCTCCTCGACTGGGTACGCGGTGATCTTGAGCGGTAGGCAGGCCGGCTCGAAGGGCATGTCCACGACGTGGCCCTGCTCGTCGTACGTCCAGCCGTGGTAGGCGCAGCGCAGGCCGTTGGTCTGCGGGATGCCGTAGGCGAGGGAGATGCCGCGATGCGCGCATCGCTCGCCGACGAGGCCGAGCTTCCCCGCCTCGTCTCGGTACAGGACGAGATCCTCCCCCAGCAGCCGAACGGGACGGACAGGGTCCTTGTCGAGATCCGCGGTCGTGCCAACCGGGTGCCAGTAGCAGCGGAGCAGGGTGCCCATGGGCGTTCCGGGGCCTACGTGGGTCAGGCGGTCGTTCATTTCCTGCGTAATCATGGTCTTCCCATCTCCTCACGCCGCGGGCCCCAGGAGTCTGAGCGCCCGTGCGCAATAGATACGATTCCCAATGCACCGCGCGTGCCTTCTGCCCGAGTATAGCACCGGCCCTTTCGCACCCTGCTGGAACCGCTGCCCCAGCGCCGGGTGTCAGCGCGCCATCGCGACGGTGTCGCGGACCCCGCCGTAGTTCGCCTCGTCGATGCCGGTCTTGAACGCGGCGTAGCGGGTGCCGCGCTCAATGGAGATCATCGGCGTGTTCCTGGCGGGATCGCGGATGACGCCCATGGGGTCCTCCCCGCGCTCCACCTTCTCGATGTTTTCGAGGAGCAGCTTGCGGTAGAGGAGGATGCCCCGATCCGACGTGGCGAGGTGCTCGGTGCTCCGGTCGGTGATGCCGCCCTGACCGACCCACGCCATCTCGTCCTGGCGGACGATGTGCGTGGCGACGACGCGGCCGAGGTCGTCGTATACGAGCGGATCGTAGACGACGGGGACCTCGGAGCGCAGCTCCTCGCCGTTCCTCGGCGCCCAGCCGTTGAGGCAGATGTGCATCGTGTGGGTATCGTCGGTGGGGACGCGGATCTGGAAGTTGCCGCGATCGGGCCCGCCCTGGGCGAGGATGTAGGGGAAGAGGATCGGGTGCCCAACGGTCCAGTCCGGGTCGTCTTCCGGCCGTCCTTCCAGGAGCCGCCGCTTGTAGATGCCGTACTCCCAGAGATCGAAGTCGATCTTGACGTGGCGCGCGGGGTTCAGCATGGGCGGCTTCCCCATGCGCTTCATGGTGTAGTTGCCGTAGACGCCGTGGAGGTGCTCGAAGTGAATGGGGTCGAGGGAGTTGTCCATGCACTGGAGCCAGTTGCAGGTGAGCGGGGTGATGCGCATCTCTTTGTTGAAGTCGGTCCGAACCAGCATGTCCCAGCGGGGAAGCAGCGGGGCCGGGTCCGGCCCCATATAGGTCCACACGAGCCCGCCCAGCTCCTCAACCGGGTACGCCGTGATCTTCAGGGGGAGGCACGCCGGCTCGAACGGCATATCGACGACGTGCCCCTGCTCGTCGTAGGTCCAGCCGTGGTAGGCGCAGCGGAGGCCGTTGCCCTGGGGGATGCCATACGCGAGAGAGATGCCCCGGTGCGCGCAGCGCTCTGCGACGAGGCCGAGCTTCCCGGACTCGTCGCGGTAGAGCACGAGGTCCTCGCCGAGGAGCCGCACCGGGCGGACCGGATCCTGGTCGAGGTCAGCGGTCGGTGCGACGGGGTGCCAGTACCGGCGCAAGAGGGTGCCGACTGGCGTACCCGGTCCGACGCGCGAAAGCCGCTCGTTCTCTTCCTGTGTCAGCATCTGCACGCTCCTCGTTTCGCTCGAAGTGGGTCATTGAACCATGGAAGACGGCGATCGGTCAACGGCCGGCTGTGCGGGGCGTCTTTCCAAGTGTATGCACAGACGGGGCCGTGATATCCTTGGGCCTCCACGGGCGACGATAGCGGCGAGATCTGGCCAGGCTATTCGCTGGCGGAGCGCGACCGCCGCTGGGCCCCGCGTGCGCGAGAACGCGGCGCGCGCGGGATTCGACTGTGTGCTCGTCCCCCTCTGCATCGACGGTGCGAACCAGCGTCTCTCCCTCGAACAGTGGCGCGGGACGCGCTCCGACGGCTCGCCCTCGACCCCGCGCACGTCTCATTCCTCCATCGGGACCTCTCGAGCGCGATCCCCGCATGATGGGGAGCGCAGCGCCGGAGATCGTTCCCGAGGAGACAGACTTCGGGATGCGCGTGTACATGGTTCGCAAGGCGGGCGACCTCGAGACGCACGCGCGAGGCCTGCCGTCGGTCCAGATCCGCGACGGACCCGCCCGGGCCGTCTTCCCCGCGCTCCTCACGGCGTCGGCTTCGCCCGCCTGGAAGGGCGGCGCCGTCAACCTGGCGAACTGGACGACGGCCGACATCAAGTCTGAAGCGGACAACGGCTGGCGCGGGTCGAACTTTGCCGGCTGGTCCAATCCCGATTACGATCGGCTGTGGGAGGCGTATAACTCAACGTTGGAACCCGCGGAACGGACGCGCCAGATCATCGAGATGGCCCGCATCATCAGCGAGGAGCTGCCGATCGTGAGCCTGTACTGGATCCGAACATCACGGCCCACCTGGCGTCGCTGCACGGGCCCGATCCGCACGCCCTGGACACCCTGGTGAACTGGAACGTCTACGAATGGGAGCTGAGCTAGAAGGAGCGAGATCATGGCCGAAATCGTTGTTGGCATCGCGACCCCACACGCGCCGCAGCTGCGCCTGCCCCTCGAGGGGTGGTATGCCCTGCGCGAGAAAGACGAGACGGATCGCCGTATCAACTACGCGGACTTGTTGAAACGCGCGAAGCCGGACATGGACTCCGAGCTAGCCGATGCCCGACTGCGCGAGCGGTACGATGCGTGCCAGACGTCCCTGAAGCAGCTCTCGCAGGTCCTGGCCGAGGCGGTTCCAGACGTTCTCGTCGTCGTCGGCGACGATCAGCACGAGCAGTTCCACGACGAGCTGATGCCGATGTTCTGCGTCTACCGGGGGGAATCCGTCGCGGTGACCCGGCGCGGGCATAACGCGCGGTCCGGTTCGGGCATGTGGAATGCCGCGCGGCTGGATGAGATCCAGGAGGCCATCGCGGAGCGGCTCAACGTGTGGGGAGACCACCCCTGCGAGCCGGCGCTGGCCGAGCACCTGATCGATCGCCTGCGCGACGACGGGTTCGACATCGCGTGCTCCAACCAACTCAAGAAAGAGGTGGGCCTGGGCCACGCCTTCACCTTCCTGTACGAGTTCATGCTGCCCAACGGGGACGTTCCCATGGTCCCCTTCATGATCAACACCTTCTTTCCGCCAAACCAGCCCACGCCCGCCCGCTGCTACGCGCTGGGCCAGCGGCTGCGGGAGGCGATTGAGTCCTGGGAGAGCGACAAGCGGGTCGCCGTCGTCGCCTCGGGGGGTCTCAGCCACACGATCCTCGACGAGGAGATCGACCACGCCACGCTCGACGGCGTAATGGAAAAGGACGCGGATGCCCTGCGCAATCTCCCGCGCGAGCGACTGAATCTGGGCACGTCCGAGATCCGCAACTGGATCACGGTGGCCGGGGCCATGGAGCCGATGGACGTGCACCTGATCGGCGACTACATCCCTGCCTACCGCTCGCCCGCGGGCACTGGGTGTGGGATGGCGTTCGCCTACTGGCGGTGACCGCGTGATTACGACGGAGCCGGGCACCTTTAGCGACGTCGACGGACTCAAGACGTACTGGATTCACAAAGGCGTCGGGCATCCGCTGATCATGGTCCACGGCGGATCGCCCGGGGCGTGCGCGCGCGTGAAC
The DNA here is from genome assembly GCA_035652535.1 of Chloroflexota bacterium. NCBI lineage: Bacteria > Bacillati > Chloroflexota > Chloroflexota bacterium. Next base: position 9,651 of record DASRDP010000093.1, on the reverse strand, counting down.
TGGGGGAACAACGTCGACTTCTTCGCGGAGGCGGGCTTCTCCGTCTACGCGTATGACCAGCCCGGATACGGGCGAACGGATGCGCCGGGGGACTACACGCTGGAATACCGGGTCGCGCACGCGAAGGCCTTCATCGACGGCCTGCGGCTCGACAGCTTCGACCTGATGGGGAACTCACAGGGGTCCTACATCGTCGCACGAATCGCGCTGGAGGACCCGAGGGTCCGGCGGCTGGTGCTCGTGTCGAGCGGGACGCTGGCGCCCCGGGGCTCGCCGGCCGCCGAGGAGCTGGCGAGGCAGCACGCCGACTTCACCGGCTCGTACGAGCCGTCGCTCGAGAACTGCTGGGCCCTCACTCGGGGAACGCTCTACAACCAGGACCGCGTGACCGAGGAGCTGGTGACGGAGCGCTACCAGATGAGCATCGGCAAGAACTACGAGACGCAGCAGCTCCGCAGGGGCGTGAAGCCGCCGCGGCCCGTGTACGAGGATCTGAAAAACCTGCGCATCCCGGTGCTCCTGCTGTGGGGCGCGAACGACAGCGGCGTCGCGTTGGAGCGGTCGCAGCTCCTCTTCCAGCAGATCCCGAACGCGGAGCTGCACGTGTTCGATCGCTGCGGGCACTGGGTCCAGTGGGACCAGGCCGAGCGCTTCAACACCATCGTGCGCGATTTTCTGACGGCGTGACGGTCGGGACGCGTTGCGCGAATCGAACCGGATAGGTGTGCTCGCACAGGCCAAGGGCCCGAGATAGACGGAACGCGGCCGTTCATGTCGCTCGGAGCGGCCGCGGATACGGCAACCCGCGCGATCGTCACCCGACGGGGCGGGCCTCCGCGGCCGGCGTGAAGTATTGGACCGGTCGACCGCCCGGCCAGTAGGCCTCCTTCGCGCGCTCCTCCCACCGGATCCGGATCATCGGCTCGTTCTCGTCCTCGTCGCGCACGATCCCCATCGGGTCCTCACCCCGCGCCACCTTCTCCGCCTGCTCGATGAGCATGTTGTGGTACAGGATGATCCCGCGGTCGGACGTCACCAGGTGCTCCACGGTCCGGTCGGAGACGGGTCCCTGGCCCACCCAGCCGAGCGCGTCCTGCTTGAACACGGTGTCGGCCACGATGTCGCCGTTTTCTTCGTAGATCGTCGTACGCTTGACGGGAATGCCCTCCCACTTCCGCGGGGCGTCGGGCGCGCGGGAGAACACGTTGTAGTTGTAGTGCATGGTGTGCGTATCGTCGATCGGCACGCGGATCTGATAGCGCGCCACGCGCGCGTCGCCGACCAGCAGCGTGTTCGGGAAGAGGATCGGGTGCCCGGTCGTCCAGTCGTCGATGTCCTCGGGCTCGCCTTCCATCAGCCGCCGCTTATAGATTCCGTACCGGAACACGTCGAAGTCGATCTTGAGGTGCCGTACCGGATTCATCGGTGGCTTTCGCCCCTGTTTCTTGGCGACGTAGTTGCCGTAATGCCCATGCAGATGCTCGTAGTGGACCGGGTCGAGCGAGTTGTCCATGGCGTTCAGCCAGTTGCAGGGCAACGGCGTCATCTCGATGGACTTGTCGAAATCCTCCCGCACGAACAGCTCGTGCCTGGGGAGCAGTGGCGCCGGCGCGGGCCCGAGATACGCGAAGATGAGACCGCCCAGCTCCTGCACCGGGTACGCCGTGATCTTCAGGGGCAGGCAGGCCGGCTCGAAGGGCATGTCCACCACCTGGCCCTGCTCGTTGTAGACCCATCCGTGGTAGGCGCAACGAAGGCCGTTGGTCTGCGGGATGCCGTAGGCGAGGGAGATGCCGCGATGCGCGCATCGGTGCGACACGAGCCCGAGCTTGCCCGCCTCGTCGCGATAGAGCACGAGGTCCTCGCCGAGGAGCCGGATCGGCTGCACCGGGTCTTCGTCCAGCGCGGCCGTCGCGATGACCGGGTGCCAGTATCGCCGCATCAGGTTGCCCATGAGGGTGCCGGGACCGATCTGCGTGAGGCGGTCGTTCTCTTCTTTCGTGATCACTGCACATTCCCCCTCAAAGATCCTGCCGACGCTGGGCGCCGGGCCGGCGATGGCTTGCGACCCAGTATATCATTCAACAATTCGGGCGCCGTGGGCCCACGGCCAGAGAGGTGAAACGGTGGCGAGTGTCGACGAGCGGGCACGCGAGACGGGCGGAGCACCCAAGCGAACCCTCGGGGTTGGCATCGCGGGCCTCGGCGTCGGCGGGTCGCAGGTCATACCCGGGCTCGCGAAGATGCCCGAGGTTCGCCTCGCCGCGGCGGCCGACCTCCGGACCGGCGCGCTGCAGGCTTTCCAGACGCAATATGGCGGCCACGTCTACACCAGCGTCGAAGATCTGTGCAACGATCCGGACGTGGACGTGGTCTGGGTGGCCACGCCCAATAATCGGCACTGCCAGCACATCGTCATGGCGGCCGAGCGCGGGAAGCACGTCGTCTGCGAGAAGCCGATGGCCCTCTCGATGGCCGAGGCCGAGCGGATGGTGGAGACGGCCGAGCGAAACAACGTGAAGATGGTGTGCGGCCACACCTATAGCCTGCACCCGACGATCCAGGCCATGAAGCGGGTCGTGCGCTCGGGCGAGCTGGGCCACCTCTACGCCGTGCACTGCTGGCTCTACACCGATTGGCTCCTGAAGCCACGCATGCCGGAGGAGATCGATGTTACCCTCGGCGGCGGCGTTGTCTATCGCCACGGTCCGCACCTCATCGACACGATTCGCGTGCTCGGCGGCGGGATGGTCCGCAGCGTGCGGGCAGCCGTGGGCCAGTGGCTGCCGGAACGGCCGGCGCCCGGTAACTACTCGGCCTTCCTCGAGTTCGAGGACGGGGCGTCGGCGACGATCGCCTACAGCGGCTACGGGTACTTCTACACGTCAGAGCTGACCTGGGGGTTCGGGAGCCGCCTCTACTCGGACGAGCAGGCCGTCGCGGTGCGCAAGGGCCTGCGCGCGGGCTCGGTCAACGTCGAGGCCGAGAAAGAGGCGATGCGGTTCGGCGCACAGTCGGGCGAGCCGCCGCGGGGCAACAGCTCGGCCGACGGGAGCCCGCTTCCGCCGGACCGGAGCTGGTTCGGCATCACGCTGGCCTCGTGCGAGCGCGGCGACGTGCGCCAGTCGCCGGAGGGACTCTACGTGTACGGCGACGACGGCCGCCGGGAGGTACCGGTCGCGCGGGGTCGGTCGACCGGCAACGCGGAGCTGCGCGAGCTGTACGACGCCGTTGTCGAGGGCAAGCCCATCAGCCACGATGGGCACTGGGGCATGGCGACGCTCGAGGTGTGCCTCGCCATCATGCAGTCGGGGCGGGAGCGGCGCGAGGTGCTGCTCTCACACCAGTGCCCGGCGCGGGACTGAGCGCTACTCGAAGATCAGCGACTTCACCACGACGGGCACCGCCGATCGATTGCCCAGGGGCTGGCCCACGTCCACGAAGTCCAGCTCCTTCACCTCGACCTCGTCGACCGCGACGACTGCGTTCGGGACCTCCATGTCCTCCTTGATGAGGGCCCCGACCAGCGCGCCGATGTCGCGGTCGAAGATAAGCACCAGGGGCTTGCCGTCGTTGACCGGCGCCAGCGCTCGAACGATGCCGCCCGCGAGCATCGAGAGGTTCGCGTACGAGGTCTCGTGCGGCCATGCGAGGTACAACGCCACCGGATGCGCCGTGGCCGCGTCCAGGAGATCGTAGCGCGCCATCGCATCCGTAATGGCCAGGGCGACGGATCCCTCGTCGGCCTCGGCGCCGGAAAATCGCGGCGCAACGACCTGGAAATCGCGCATGGGCAGCATCGACGGATCCGATAGAAAAATGGTGCTGCTGGAGACCTGAACGGTGTATTGGGAGGCGCCGATGACGGTCGCGCGGATCGCCTCGGCCCCCTCGGCGACGGGACCGGGGAAGTCGGAGATCCGCCGTTGGATCTCGGCGGCGAGGTAGCGACCAAAATCCCCGTAGTCGGCCGCCTCGCGATCGTAGATGAACTCGCCGACGCCCCCGGAAAAAATCACCTCGTCGACGCGCCCTCGGAACACCAGCGGCCCGGTGATGAGCAGAGCCTCGATGAGCGGGCTCGTCGAATCGCCGGCGAGGTAGGCGAGCAGGCGGTCGACCAGGGACCGCGCGAAGCGCCACTTCTCGTCCTCCGACAGGGTCCCGCCGATCTCGGGAGCGATGCCGATGGCCTCCGCGATGCGGCGCCCGCTCACCTCGATTCGGTTCAGACGTCCCGTGGCCGGGTCCCAGGCCAGGAGGCGCGCTCCGACGTTGATGGCCCCCGTTTCCAGAATCGCGCCATCGCGAACGACCGTGATCTTCGTCGTACCCCCGCCGACGTCGACGTTCATGACGGTGAGCCGATCCCGCGATCGGGCTACCGATCCGGAGCCGTGGGCGGCGAGGATCGCCTCCAGCCGAGGACCGGCCGTTGCGCACACGAACTTTCCGCCCATGTGGGAGAAGAGGCGCGTGATCGCCTCGGCGTTGCGCTTGCGAACGGCCTCGCCCGTGCAGATCACCGCGCCGGTGTGGATCTCCGACGGATCGACGCCGGCCCGTTCGTAGCTCTCGCGAACGAAGGCGGAGAGGAGATCCACGTCGATAGTCTCGACGTCCAGATAGGAGGTGAGCTGGATCGGTGAGCGATAGAGCACGTCCCGGCGGACGGTGACGAAACGGCTGGACATCTCCAGCCCCTGACGCTCGAGAAAGAGGCGCGAGAAGGTAAGGTGCGAGGTCGACGACCCGATGTCGATGCCAACGCTGTTGAGGACCATCCACCCTGGATTGATCCCCGCGGTGGAGATGGCGTCGATGGTCGTGTCCTGCGCCATGAGGGCGACCAGGTCTTCCTCGTGGAAGTGGCCGTGCTCGGCGAAGCTCTCGATCGCGTGAGAGTGGGACTCACCTGGCCCATGACGGTGGACGCCCTCGCCGCCGTGCTCGTGTGTGAATGAGCTGACCATGCGGCCCGGACTAACTCGCTCGCGGCCGCGCGGCGCCAAACGGCACCTCGAACACCTGGTGCCGCTCGTCGAAGACGTCCGCCATGGACGTGAACGTGGGGCTCGTGCCGCTTAGGTCGGTCAGGTCGGGCGACTCGAACTCGGCGACCCACTCGGGCACTTCGATGATGCGATTCCTCTCCGGATCGCGGACGAGCGCCATCGGGTCGTCGCCCCGCTGGACCGCCTCGATCTGGTCGCGCAGCATCTGCCGGAACAGCGCGATGCCCTGGTCGGACGCTCCGAGATGCTCGCGGCCGCGATCGAAGATCGCGCCCTGGGTCTCCCACGCCATCGTGTCCTGGCTGGGGAAGGTGTCCATCGTGTATTCGCCGTTGGGTCCCGTGAGACGAACCTCGCCCTCGCGGTCCGCGTCGGCGAGCCATCGGCCGCGCTCCACGTCCGCGTCACGCATGAAGCCCGCCCAGAAGATCTCGGTGTGGGCGTCGTCGATGGGTACCCGCCAGTGGATCGCATGCCAGGCGCCCTCGCGGACGCGCAGCATGTTCGGGAAGATGAGCGGGTTTCCGCCTCCGCGCTCCTCCCCGAACCGGGTGCCGCCGTCCTGGTAGTGCCAGCTTTTCAGCAGGCCGAACTCGAAGGGCTGGAACCCGAAGCGCTCGATGGGCCGGTAGTAGTACTGACCGCCCTGCAGCCCCTTGGCCTTCATCGCGTGGCCGTGGAGGAAGTACGTGTGCGTGACGTCCGCCGAGTTCTCTTCCGCCTGCAGCCAGTTGCACGAGAGGGTTTGCTGGCGGCGCAGCGTCCTGATGCCGCCCTCCCAGACCAGGACGTCCCATCGGGGAAGCAGCGGCTGGCGCTCGGGCGGCCCCAGATAGGCGAACAGGATGCCGGCCAGCTCCTGGACCGGGTACGCGGGGTGGCGAAGGGTGTGCTTGAGCATCGATTGCGCTGGCTCGAAGGGCTGCTCGACGCAGCGCCCCACGGCGTCGTAAAGCCAGCCGTGGTATGGACAGCGGATCCCGCCGTCCTCAAGGAAGCCGTAGTATAGCGACGTCCCGCGATGCGAGCAGTGCTCGCCCACCAACCCGAACGCGCCGTCGGGCTGGCGGAAAAGGACCAGCTCCTCGCCGAGGATTTTGACCCGCCGCATGGGCCGATCGTCGGTCAGCTCACGCGTGAGGGCCACTGGATGCCAGTAACGTCGGAGCAGCTCGCCGCAGGGCGTGCCTGGTCCGATTTGGGTCAGCAGCGCGTTTTCTTCCTTCGTGAGCATGGACCCTCCCCCCTGAATCGCGCCCGACCTGCTGCAAGAGCGCTCGCTCGACGAGCTTCCCGCCCGCTGGTCCGACGATTCCTGGCGACTGTGATGGCAGTATATCGCTGGGCGCGACACGCGTAGGCCATCGACGACGGGAATCGTCTCCCGCTGAGCGCGTAATATGGATGGCACGGTTGGCGTGATGATCGCGAATGGGGGACGTGAATGATCGGATCGAAGCGTGTGGCATCGAGCGTCGTGCTGGGGGTGCTGGTCCTCGTCGCCTGTGCACCGGCGAGCCGACCGCAGGCGACAGCCGGTGGTGCGGTTCAGGGCGCGGCGACCGCGGGCCAACAGCCGCGAACGCTCACCGCCGCGATCCGCGTCGAGCCGGCATACGTCGCCGGCAAGGGGCTTCAGCAGGCCGGCCTGACGCTCGGCGCCACGATCCGCCTCTTCAACGCGGGGCTCGCCATCATCGACGATCGCGGGGCGGCGCAGCCGTACCTGGCCGAGTCCCTTCCGCAGCTCAACACGGAGAGCTGGCAAGTCGCGCCGGACGGGCGCATGGAGACCGTGTACCGGCTCCGGCCGGGACTGACGTGGCAGGACGGTGAGCCGCTGACGCCCGAGGACGTGATCTTTGCGTGGCGCACCTACACCACGCCGGATTTCGGGATCTCCAGCGCCGCGCCTCAGGGGCTCATCGAGGATGTCGTTGCCCAGGACGACCGAACCGTCTCGATCCGATGGAAGCGTCCCTACCCGCGAGCCGGGATTCTCGGTTACGGAGACCTGCCGCCACTGCCGCGCCACATCCTCGAGGCGGCGCTCCAGCAAAATAGCTCAGACGCCTTCGTCGCGCTCCCGTTCTGGACCACGGATTACATCGGCCTGGGGCCATTCAAGATCGAGCACTGGGAGCCCGGCGCCTACATCGAGGCGTCGGCCTTCGGGGGGCACGCCCTCGGCCGGTCCAAGATCGATCGAATCAAGCTGCTGTTCATCAATGACGCGAACACGGCGCTCGCGAGCCTCCTATCGGGCGCCGTGCAGGTCCTTATGGACGACGCCATCTACTTCCAGCAGGCGACCGTCATCAAGCGCGAGTGGGCCGCGAACCAGGGCGGGAGCGTCCTCGTGACGCCGGGGCTGTGGCGATACACCCAGATCCAGCTTCATCCCGAGCGGGTGTCGCCGCGCGCTCTCACCGACATCCGCGTCCGCAAGGCCCTTGCCTATTCCGTTGACAAGCAGGCGATCGACGATGGCATCTACGAAGGGCAGGGGATCAACTCCGATTCGGTGATTCCGCCCACCGTGGACTACTACGCCGAGGTGGACGCGGCCACCGTCAAGTATCCGTTCGACGTCAGACGGACCGAGCAGCTCATGAACGAGGCAGGGTTCACGAAAGGCGCGGACGGGTTCTTCACGAGTCCGCCCGGAGGCAAGCTGTCCCCCGAGCTGAAGGTCATTCAGAACTCGCAGAACGAGGCGGAGCAATCGATCATGGCCTCAGTGTGGAGGCAGGCGGGGTTCGATATCCAGGAGGCCGTGCTGCCGGCGGCTCAGGCGCAGGACCCGCAGATCCGCGCCACCTTTCCGTCGATGTTCACCACCGGCGGACCGCTCGGCGAGAACTCGCTGCCGAACCTCGGCACGGCCGGAACGCCGCGACCGGAGAACCGGTGGAACGGGACGAACCGAAGCTCGTGGTCGAACGCGGAGTACGATCGCCTCGTAGACGCGTTCAATACGACGCTCGACCGAACCGAGCGCATCCATCAGATCGCGCAGATGGTGCACATATTCAGCGATGAGCTGCCCGCGATCGCCATCAACTTCAATCCGGGAATCACCGCGTACGTGGCGGCCCTCCATGGGCCGCAGGTGGCCTCGCCCGACAGCTCGACGACGTGGAACGTCCACACCTGGGAGCTGCGGTAGTCCGCTAGCCGCGCGGCGCGCGCGTTCCGATCCGTTGGAGCGCCGGCCGAAGCGGGGAAGGGACCTGGTGCTGCATCATGATCTCCCGACGCTGTTGACCGGACTCCTTGATCGCCATGCACGCCTCGAGCGTCGCGCGGCCCCAGCGCACGTCCGGAAACCCGGGCCCGTCCTGCTTCACCGCGTCGACCAGGGCCTGGATCTCACCCGCTCGAAGCTCCTCCTCGGAGAGCAGTACCTCCTCGCGCCCCTTCTCGGTGTAGACGAACAGCCCATCCGGTGATTGGCGGATGTCCCCCCGCTCACAGCTCACGACGATGAGGCCGAAGAAGTCCTGCTTGCGGCGAGCCTGGTCCCGCCGATCGAAGGCATCAAGGGAGTACTGGTCGAGGGCGTAGAACTGGTCTGCGGGGATGTCGCCGGTGGCGCGCGGCTTCGGCCCCAGCACGACGTCATCGGATGCGATGCCGCCCCCCTCGCCGATGTTCCAGGTCAGCTCCCGGATGTCGAAGTTCCCGTAACCCACGAAGCTGATCATCGCCGTCGGTCCGTCCTCGAAGTCGATGAAGGCGTGGTAGTCGCCCGGCACGTGGTAGTGCGGGTGCCAGTAGCCGGCGGTGCCCCGGACGCTTCGCACCAGCCCCCCGGCCAGATATCGGACGACGTCCATCTGGTGCGGGCCCTGCCGAAAGACCACACCGCCCCCCAATCGCTCGTCGACCGAGTGAACTTCCCATGGGCGCTGCATCCAGTCGTTGTACATCCAGCTATTGATGTGAACGATCTGGCCCAAGCGGCCACTGGCGATCACCTCGCCCATCTTGTGCACGTAGGGGCGGTGAATGCGGCTATGCCCCTGGATGTACTTCACGCCGTTGCGCTCGATCGCGTCCACCATCCGCGTAGCCTCGTCGATGGAGATCGCCATCGGCTTCTCGCAGATCACGTGCTTCCCGTGGTCCGCCGCCATCACCGTGTGCTCGGCGTGCAAGTTGTTCGGGGTGGCGACCCAGATGGCGTCGACCGAGCTACTCCGGCACAGGTCGGCGATGTCGGTGAAGCCTTCGAGGTCGTACCGCTCTGTCCACGCGTCGACCTCGCTTTTTCGGACGTCACACACGGCTGTCAGCTTCGCGCCCCGGGTGCGATCGATGCTGCTGCGGACTTGCCGGGCCGCGACACCGAGGCCGCAGATCCCTACGCGGACCAGGACGTCGCCTGCCATCGTAGGCCTCCTCCCATTGCTGTTGATCAGCGAATCCTACTCCAATCCGTGTTTTCAGGCCGCGCGGCCAAACCGGACTTTTTCGTGACGAATCAACGTTAGGTGATGCGCCAACAGATGGTATCCACTCCAAGGGCCAAGGCGGACGCTGACGTCGTCGAGTAAGAACGGGATAGGGAAGCGGATGGCCTCGTCGATGTTCGGCAGTTCGGCTTTGAGGGCGGCATACGGGGTGCGATAGT
>DASRDP010000092.1 GCA_035652535.1 Chloroflexota bacterium | reverse complement strand
CGATGTCGCGGAAGGCGGCCAGGTCTCGATCCCGGCCAACGGTAAGCGTGAAGACGACGTCGGCTGAGGTCACCGGGACGCCATCGTGCCACTGGGCTCCCGGCCGGATATGCCACGTCGTATCCATTCGGCCGTCAGGATGGACCGTCCACAGGCCATTTTCTACAGTGGGCACCGCCTCGGCGAGCTGAGGCCGGAGAGCGCCTCGCCCATCCACGAGCGAAAGGCCCGCGTTGACGAGCTGTTCAAGCGCATCGGTGCCGGGGATCGACCCGGCACCGGCCGCGTTCAGCTTCTGACTCAGCGTTGTCGGCTCACCCATGATCGCCGCGACAATCCGCTTCGGGGCAGCGGGCGCAGAGGTTGTCTGCTGCGTGGTCTGGTCGGCATTGCGCTCCGGCGATGCGCAGGCGCAGAGGAAAAGACACAGCGCAAGGGCGACCGTCAGGCCCGGAGTTCGCGGATGCAGGCCGGCCATACGACCTTTTCCTGACGAGGGTTTTCCGTAAGAGGCAGTCTATGCCCGTGGGCTCTCGCGGGTCAACGCAGCGCAGGAGGAAACGGACACATCCCGGTCGCCGCCGCACCTTCGCCCATCTCACGTTCGGCCGGTCCGTCCTGTGCCGTCACCGGGGTCAATCGCTAGACGGACTGAGCAGATGAGAATAGGATGGTTCCGATTCGAGACGTGGAGGTGTCACAGTGGCTGACCTGGCTCCGGCTCTCCTACGCTGGCTGCACTTCCTCTTCGGTATCACCTGGATCGGCCTGCTCTACTACCTGAACCTCGTCAACGTGCGCATGATGGCCTCCCTTGACGCCGGCGCGCGGCCGGCGGTCATCCAGGCCAACCTGCGACGCGTCATGGCCTGGTTCCGTCACTCGTCCTGGCTCACGGTGGTGATCGGACTGCTCCTCGCTTACGTCCTGTATTGGCAGAACGGTCATTTCGCGGACACGAACTCATCCAAGACGATCCTCATCGGTGGGCTGCTCGGGATCATCATGATGCTCAACGTCTGGGGCATCATCTGGCGGATGCAGCAGCGCATCATCGCCGCGGCGGCGGCCGGCCAGCCGGCTGACCCGTCCTGGGGACGGACAGGGCTCTACGCCTCCCGCGTGAACTTCGTCCTGTCGTTCCCGATGCTGCTCTTCATGGGCGGGGCGACGCACTACCCGATGGACTGGCCGATGATCATCGTCGCGGGGGTGATCGCGGCCGTTATCGGATTTCTGGTCGTCTTCACAGTGCAGAAGTGGGCGGCCCCCAGCTTCTAAGCTTCGCTCGGAGGTCGCTTTTCGCGTCTTCTCCCCTTTGATGTCGGTAGGTTGGAGTCGATTCGCCCTCGGTTGACACGCGGAGTACGATGGTCTCGTCAACCTTTCAGGTGGCGAAGGAGGGATCAATGCGCGGTTGGGTGGGCACGCTTGGAATCGGCCTGACGACGGTTTTGCTCCTGGGGGCCTGCGCCTCGCCGCAGGCATCATCGGTCACACAGAAGCCGCCCCAAGCGGACGGTGCGCGGGCAAACGGCCCCAAGAAGATCACAGCCGCCATTCGCGACGATCCGACCTCGTTCGCCGCCAGGCGTGAGCGATCGAGCGCCTTTCGCGGGTTGGATGCCATGGAAGAGCTGGCCAACGCCGGCTTGACGCACTTCCTCGGCGACGGAACCCGGGCGCCGCAGCTGGCGGAGGCGGTCCCAAGCCTCGACAACGGTCTGTGGAAACTGTTCCCCGACGGGCGGATGGAGACAACCTGGAAGATCAAGGCGAACGCACGCTGGCACGATGGCGCTCCGGTGACCTCGGATGATCTCGTCTTCACCGCCGCGGTGGAGCAGGACAAAACCGTGATGGTGACCCCGTCGGCGTACGCCCTGGTCGAGGACATCAGTGCTCCCGACCCCCACACGATCGTCGTGACCTGGAAGAAGCCCTACATCGAGGCAGACTGGATGTTCGGCTACGTCTCGACCGGCTCCGTCGGGCTGCCGCTGCCCAAGCACCTCCTGGAGGGCCCGTATACCGACGACCCGTCCACGCTCATGAGCCTCCCGTTCTGGACCACGGAGTACGTTGGCACGGGCCCCTTTAAGGTCCAGGATTGGGTCCCGGATAGCTATGCGATCTTCCACGCCTACGACGACTACGTGCTGGGAAGGCCAAAGATCGACGAGATCGAGGTGAAGTTCATCCCCGACAACAATACGCTTCTGGCGAACGTGCTCTCGGGCGTGGATCTGACGCTGGGGAAGACCATCTCCCTGGATATGGCAGTCGGGTCGGAAGATCAATGGAAGGAAGGAACGGTACTGGTCCAGTCCCAGAACTGGACGCCGATCAACCCCCAATGGATCAATCCGGATCCGCCGATCATCGCGAACTACCAGTTCCGGAAGGCGCTGTACATGGCCCTGGACCGGAAAGAGCTCGCCGATTTCGTCATCACCGGCCACGGCGTCGTGGCCGACAGCTACGTGAATCCCAACGAGCCGATGTACAACCTGGTCGAGCCCAGCATCGTGAAATACCCCTATGACCCACAGCAATCGGCCCAGATTTTGCAGAATCTGGGCTTCACCAAGCGGGGAGACGGATTCCTCTACGATGCGGAGGGGAAGAAGATCGAGGTCTCCATCCAGATCCCGCTGCAGAATGATATCCATGCCAAGACGGCGGCGCCGGTTGCCGACGCCTGGCAGCGACTCGGCGTCGCCGTGGACCAGGATCCGCTGCCGATCCAGCGGGCACAGGACCGCGAGTTCCGCTCCCAGTTCCCTGGCTTCAACATCACCGAGCGGGCGAACGCGCTCGACATCGCAGACATCTGGAACTTCCACAGCTCGCGAATCCCGCTGCCGGACAACAACTACGTGACCACCGGCTTCGCCGCGCGCTACAGCAATCCCGAAGTGGACGCCGCGCTCGAGAAGTACGCGACGACGATCCCCATGTCCGAGCGAATGGGCGCCCTCGCCCAGCTCGTACATCATCAGACCCAGAACTTGAGCGAGCTGCCCCTGTTCTATGGCGCCGATCCGACCATGGTTTCGAATCGGCTGATGAACGTGGGGCCCCGGGGCGCGCTGTTTACCCAGGCGTGGAACGCTGAGCAGTGGGACCTGAAATGAACCCGTCCATTCTCGCGCGTCGCCGTCCCGGCGTGGGCACGCGGCTGGGTGTCCTCGCCACGAACCGACCCACAGGAGGGGGAACGTGCTAAAGGCTGAAGGCGTCTACCATATGGGAATCCCCGTCAACGATATCGACCGGGCGCAGGCGTTCTACACGAAAGTCCTGGGCATGGAGTTCATGGACCGGGTGGGCACCGCGCAAAAGCTGGACCGGCTCAAGTGCGGCCACGATACCGTCGTCCTCTTCGAGCGGCCGAGGCCACACTCGTGGGACCCCGTCGCGCAGGATGGGGTCGCGCATCAGGCGTTCGAGATGGACCTCGGGAGCTACGAGGAGGCGCTGAAGATGGTGAAGGAGATGGGCTTGTTCCGGACTACCGAGGACCGGGAGAGCGGCAACACCATCTACCTCTTCGACACCGAGGGCAATCACCTCGAATTGCACTTCAGCAAGAGGAAAGCTGGCTCGCCGTCGTAGTGTCTGCACCCGGCTCGGCGTAAACGCGACCAAACACGGACTGGTTCCGGTCCCGGATATTCGAAGCACACAACTCCTGGACACAGGACAAGAGATCCACGACGTCGAAAGGCTTGTTGAGGTATCCGGCCGCCCGGATCTCCTAGTACTCGGGTCATCGTCGACGACCAAGACTGATCGCTGCACCACAGCGCTCCGGCCTCAGGCCAGGAGTGGCCATGCCGTTACGATTCCATCTATGTACCGACAAGTCCAGTAGACGCCACCCGCCGCCTGCAAAGTGGCACCGGTTCTGTTTCAGGCCTGAAATGCAGACGATTGATCGACAGATCGATCAGAGGATGAACGAGAGATTGTGGTGCGGCAGGTCGCGGTCTACGAGGAGGAGCTTTTTCTCGCGGATTCGCCAGTCTGGGCCACCGACGAAGACGTAGCGGCAGCGCGCAGCAAGGAGTCGCTGGCTGCCCAGGCCCGACTGGGACGCGTCACCCTCCCGCAGCTCGACGATCAGCACTGCGCAGTGCACGACGACCGCCCCGTCGGGCTCCGGCTCGCACACCTCCACGTTCGACACGCTGTGGACCGTGCGCGACGGCGGACGCTGGGCGTAGGCGCGCGTTTCGCACAGGCGAAAGACCCGCTCCGCCATGCGCGCGCGGTCGTCGAAGATGAGCGAGGGATCGAGGGGCGAGTCAGCCTCGCTCGTCGGCACCCAGTACCGGCAGTCCTCCGCGAACATCTTCAGCCATTCCGGGAAACGACGCTCGTCGAGCAGGCGCGCCTCGCGATAAAGAAGCGCTTCCGCCTCCTCGCGACTGAGGATCAAGAAGCTTCCCCTTCATCGGTGGGCGGAGGCGATGGGTGCGCCGTCAGCTCTGGGCCCGGGTGCTGACGCTCGTCGGCGCGGCTCATCAGCCGACGCCACTCGCGATAGGCCGCGCGCTGGGGCGCCTCGTCCGTCGACGCGCCGACGTGCTCGCCATCCTGATTGACCTTTTCGCGGTGCAGCCCGCGGCTCATGAGCAGCCAGTCGACGGCGCGCGCCTGAAGGCCCGACTGAACGTTGACGAACATCTCTACGTCGTCGGGCGCCCCGAAGCCGGCCGGACCGAAGAAGCGTTCGTGCGTTCGAATTCGCGCCTGGTTCAGCTCATCCGAAACGCCGTCCAGCGCGAAGGGATGCATTTCGACCACCGTCTCGCGGAGGCTCACCGGCCGGATCACCCGGACGTGGGACTCGAAGAGGAACAGGTTCGGAAACACCAGGACGTTTTGCTGGCCCAGCACCGCCTGCGTCCGCTCGGGGCCGTACGCCTGGCGGAGCTGCTCGTGGTACTCCTCCAGGAGCGGGTCATGGTAGTCAAACTGGCCCGCCATCCCCCCATAGGGCCGATCGATTAGCCCGTCCCCGTGGCTCAGCCCGCGCGTAGATCCCGTCTTTCGCAGGTTGGTGAACGCGCCGACGGTCGTCTCCCCTGCGCGCTCTACGATCTTGAGAAACGACTCGTGGACGTAGTTGCCGTGGTAACCGTCGACTCCATTGTCCAGTTGAAGCTTCCAGTTGCCGGGATACGCGTAGCGATGCATCGACCTGGTCAGCCGCAGCGTGCCCGTCGGCGACTTGTCACACCAGACGTCCACGTACTTGCGCACGTCGCGGAGCCGCTGCTCCAACGACTCCCCATGGGCAGCGAGACTCGCAAAGATCAGGCCCCGGTAGCACGCCACTCTCGGGGCGGACATGAGACCGAGCGTCGCACGGTCGAAGTCCTCGGGGTACCCATCGGCCTGCGAGATGCCCAGCAGCGCGCCGTCAATCCCGTACACCCATCCGTGGTATGGGCACTGAAACCGCTCGCCGTGGCCACGCTCGTCCCGGCACACGACCGACCCGCGGTGCCGGCAGCGATTCAGGAGCACGTGGATGGCGCCATCGCCGCTGCGCGTCACGATGACGGGCTGCGTCCCGATGGCGGAGGTGCGGAAGTCGCCCGGCGCCGGAATCTCGGACTCGTGAGCTACGTAGACCCATACGGTCCCGAAGATGCGCTCCATCTCCAGATCAAAGATCTCCGGGTCCACGTAGGCTCGCGTATGAACGCGGAAGTCGTTCTCCCGGTCGACCACCAGCGCCGCGGGATCGATCTTCATGGCCGTGTCCTCATCGAACCCTCCGGCGCCCTACTCGTTGGCCGTGACGATCGGTACGAATAGCTGGTCGACGGGCGTGGGCTTTGGGAGGAAACGCTGGTCGACCAGGAACTGCATCAGGGTCTCCAGCGTCGCCCGGTTGGGCTCCAGCCCGTAAGGCCACGGATCGGCGCCGAACAGCGCGTCCAGCTCGTCGATGTCGTCGTACAGCCACGGGAGCATGTAGCGCATCGCGCCGCTAAACCGCATCTGCTCGAGAGCCCACGCCTTCGCCTGTTCAAAGGCCTTGAAGATGCTCTCCGCGACCCACGGTTTTTCAGCGTAGAGGCGCTCCCGCAGCACCAGCGTGTGCATGATGGGAAAGATTCCCGTCTTTTGATAGTACGCTCGCTCAACCGCGCGATAGTTCGGAAAGAGTCGCGCAACCCTCGGGCTCTTCCCCAACGAGAACGGCCGGCGCGCGCCGATGAACGCGTCGATCTCGCCGGAGGCCAGCATGTCGCTCAGCGTCCGTCCCTCCGGAATGAATTCCACCAACCCAACGGCCTGATGCTCTTCGGGTCGCAGGTCCATCACCGTGCCGGGGTGTCGGGGCGCGTTCACCCCGCCCTCGAGCCAGTGGATGCTATCCAAATCCACACCGTATTCGCGATGGAGGATACCGCGAATCCATACGGCCGCCGTCTGGCGAAACTCCTGCACGCCGACTCGCTTCCCCTCCAGGTCCTTGGGTTCGCGAATCCCTGCGTCGACGTTCACGAAGATAAACCCGTGGCGAAACAGGCGCGACGGGAAGATCGGGAGCGCCACGAACGGGAATCGACCCTCGGAGCGCCGCGTCATGTACAGCGAGACGGACATCTCGGCGACGTCGAAGGAGTCCTTCTGCACCATCCGATTGAAAATCTCGGGCGGGGACTGAATGGGCAGATACGTCAGATCGATTCCCTCGACGAGCACCGCGCCGGTTCGAAGGGCCTCAGTGCGATCGTAGGGACCGCACGCGACGGTCAGGGCCAGGTTTCCCACTTCGCATCCCCATCGGTCGGCTGGCGGTCGACGACACGCCGGGGCGGACGCCGCACTCCGCGTTCGACAGCATATTATCGAGATTGATGTCCGCGCCGTATACCGCCCCCGCCAAGCGCACGACCGGTGCGCGCAGCCGCGCCCTCTGGTCGCCGCTCGCCCTCATCGCGGCGTTGCTCGCCTACGGCAACGGCAGCGCCTGGCTGGCGACCCGACGGAGCACGGAGGTGCCCCTGCGCTTCAACTGGGCCCACGTGGCGATGCTGAGCGTGGTCATCGCGTGGGCCGGGCTCGGCCGGTTCAGCGCTCGGGAACTGGGCCTGGCGCCCGCCCGTATTCGGCGCAGCCTCCTCTCCGGACTGGCGCTCGCGGCCGTGCCAGGTCTCGTGATCAGGCCCGTGTTGAGTCTGCCGGTAATCGCCCGGCGGCTCGCGGTGCCGGAGATCGACCGGCTCTCCCGCGCGCAGATCGCGCGGCTCTTGCTCGGCCAGTATCTGATCGGATCCGCGCTCTTCGAGGAGGTGGCCTTCCGCGGCCTCCTGCAGGCGATGCTGGCGCGAACGTTCGATCCAGGCCGCACCGTCCTGCTGACCAGTGGGGCCTTCGCACTATGGCACACCCTCATCGTCTGGCACAACGTCGCGCGACTGCGCGCGCCCTCGGTACTCCGTCCGTTCTTGACCGCTGCCGCCCTCTGTGCGCTCTTCACCTTCGGGGCGCTCCTCGGCTGGCTCCGGCATCGGACCGATCACCTCGCGGGCGCGGTGGTTGCCCATTGGCTGGCGATCGTCGCCATCGTTCTGTTCATCCGGCGACGCGGGCAGCCCTTCAACGCGTCTCCATGAGGGCTCGGCGGGCCAGCTCGCTCGCCTCATCGTGTGGCATTGTCTTTGGTACGGTGAATGGCTCCCCGACGATCACGCGCGCCGTTCCGGATCTGTTGGGAAGATACGGAAACTGCGGATCGCGTGGGAAGAGCTTATGGTAGTCCTCGAGGCGAAACGGAACGATCGGCACCCGCATCTCCACGGCCATAAGGCCCACGCCGCCAAGAAACGGCAGCATGACCCCGTCCTGTTCGGGGTTGCCCTCGGGACTCATGATCACCGCGTAACCGTCGTCCAGCCATCGGCCCATCTCCTCGAGGCTCGGCCGAACGGCGCCGCCGCTCTTCACGAAGGGAAACGCCTGAATGGCGAGGGCCGCCAGTACGCCCTGCCAGCGGTCGCGCCCCTCCCAGAGGCGCGAGTCCGTCGCCACGGCGACGCGGTCTCGGAGGCGCCTCGGGACCGCGCGCAGCACCGCCAGGGCCGCGTAGGGTCCCTGGTAGTTGAAGATCCAGATCGACGGGAACGGCAGGCGCGCGGCCAGCTCGGGGTGGACGATTTCGAGCCGCATCGAGCGGTCCTGGATCCGAAAGGCGCCCCAAAGGAGCACGCGGCCAATGCCGCGCGCCCACCACGACCGCTGCCACCGAGCCCCCGGGCGAAATTCCACCGTGGGCGCGCCTGCCGCGACCATCCGCCGCAGCTCCGCGACGGTGGTGGCCGGCCCGACGCCCAACTCGTCGACCACGCGCCCCATCTCCTCCTCGATCGCCGCGACGAGCTCCACGCGGCCGAGCGAGTCCAGCCCCAGGTCCAGACCCAGCGCGTCGTCGGGCCGCACATCGATCGGCGCGCGGCCCGCCAGCCGACCGACGATCGCGAGCAGCTGGTCCGCGGCCGTGCCGGTTCCCTCGATCAGTGCGGGCCCGGCTGCGCGCTCATGCCGATCCACGGCAGCGCGCACCGCCTTGCGGTCGATTTTCAAGATCGGCGTACGCGGAAAGTCGTCCCCATCCCACACGCTGTGGCTCGTAATCTGCTCGTGGTTGGAGAGAACGCGGTTCGCATCCCGGACGATCTGCCCGG
The DNA here is from genome assembly GCA_035652535.1 of Chloroflexota bacterium. Lineage (NCBI taxonomy): Bacteria > Bacillati > Chloroflexota > Chloroflexota bacterium. The sequence goes on along the minus strand of DASRDP010000092.1, from coordinate 47,507 downwards.
CCCGCTCCGGGTGGTCTGTAAGCAGCACCGCGTGCACGCTCTCGCCGCCCGGCCGAGGAAGCCCAACCACGCAGCTCTCCCGGACCAGCGGGTGGCTGTTCAGCGCCTGCTCCACGTCCTCGGGATAGACCTTCCGCCCGTCGGGCAGCACGATCTTGAAGGCTTCGCGTCCCGAGATATGGAGGAACCCGTCGCCATCGACTTCACCGACGTCGCCGGTGCGGAACCACTCGCCGCGAAACGCTCGGGCCGTGAGCTCGGTGTTGGCGAAGTACCCGCTCGTCACCGTTGGGCCGCGAATCAGGATCTCGCCGTCATCGGCCGTGGTGATCTCGACGCCGGGGATCGCCCGGCCCACGCTCCCGACGCGGCGGTCCCGGCGGCCGTTGATGGTCGCCGCGCCGGCGACCTCCGTGAGCCCATACCCCTCGTAGATGTGAATCCCCATCCGCTCGAACGTCGACGCCAGCTTGAGGTCGAGGGGCGCGCTCCCGCTTCCGATGAAATCGAGGCTCCCGCCCAGGGCGCGGTGCACGTCGCGAAAGAGCGCGCGCCGCAGAGCCCAGGGCAGGTACGGCGCGACGCGGTGGGCCGCCTCCCACGCACGCTCCCGCCCACGCTGACGCGCCCCGCGCTCCAGCCCTGCCAGGAGCATTCGGAGCAGCTCCGGCACGAGCACGAAGCAGGTGATGCGGTCCTCCTGGAGCGTGCGGAGGATCGTCAGGCTATTGACCCGCGGCACGTATGTCATCCGAACGCCGCTGGTATAAGCCAGGAGCAGATTGATCGCCTGCTCGAAGATGTGGCTCAGGGGGAGAAGCGAGAGGGCGCGGTAGGAGCGCTCCAATGGAAAGGCCACTCGCAGCCCCTCGATCTCGGCGATGAGATTCCCGTGGGTGAGCATCACGCCTTTGGGCACGCCGGTCGTGCCGGAGGTGAAGGCGATCTCGCACAAGCTGGACGGCCCCACGTCCGGCATCTCTCGTTCGGGATCGGCGCCGGCGACCATGTCGAACAGGTCCTCCAGGACAAAGCTCTCACGCACGGATTCGCCGAAGGGCACCCCAATCGATCGCGCAACGAGGGCGAGGGACGGCTGCGCCGCCGCGACGAAGCGATCGGCCACGTCTTGCTTCGTCCGAACGTCGATGGGGACGACCACCACGCCGGCGAGCCAGGCGCCGAAGTACAGCACGGCATATTCCGGCATGTTGGGGGACCAGACGACGACTCGATCGCCCGGCCTGAGCCCGCGCGCAACGAGCCACGCCGCCGTTTGTCGGGCGCGGAGGCCGACATCGGCGAACGTGAGCCGCTCGATGCGAAATCCTCGCCGGACCTGAAATGCGACGGCGTCGCCGTAGCTCGCCGTCGCGTGGAGAACCAGCTCGCCCAGGTTTCGCGCCACGCCCTCCCTATTGGCCGACGGCGCGGCGCACCGTCGTGCCTGCCCTTCCTTTCAGAATAGCCGGGGCGTCAGCGAGCGCGCCGATCGCGGCGAATGTCCCACCCCTCTCGACGAAGCGGCACGCGGCCTCGACCTTGGGACCCATGGAGCCCGGTGCGAAGCAGCCCGCCCTGAGCTCGCGCGGCGTGGCCTCGCGGATCGGGCGCGGCTCCGGTCCGCCCCATCCCTCGTATACGGCGTCCACGTCCGTGAGCATCACGAGGCCGTCAGCGGCAACGCTCGAGGCGAGCAGCGCCGCCAGGAGGTCTTTGTCGATCACAGCTTCCACCCCATCGAGGTGGCCGCGCTCGTCGCGCACGACCGGAACGCCCCCGCCGCCCCCGCAGATGACGGTCACGCCCGCCGAGCAGAGGATACGAATCGGCCGAAGCTGCACGATCTCCACCGGATCCGGCGACGGCACGAGTCGCCGCCATTGCGTCCCATCGTGCCCGACCGTCCATCCGCGCTCGAGCGCGAGGCGCCGGGCCTCGGCCTCGGGGTAGAGGGGACCGATCGGTTTCGTGGGACGGCGGAACGCGGGGTCGTGGCGGTCGACGATTACCTGCGTCAGCAGGGTCGCCACCTCGTGCCCGGGCAGAGCATTCCGCAGGTCATTCTCGATCAGATAGCCAATCATGCCCTCGCTCTCAGCGCCGAGAATGTCGAGAGGATACGGGCGCACCGATGAGTAAGCCGCGCTCTGCAGGGCCAGCAGCCCGACCTGCGGTCCATTCCCGTGGGTGATTACCAGCTCGTGATCGCGCGCCAGCAGCGCGAGCGATTCGGCCGCGCGCCGCACGTTCCGCCGTTGAACGGACGCCTCCAGCGGCTCGCCGCGGCGCAGGAGCGCATTGCCGCCCAGGGCCACGACCAGCCGAGTCACGGATGCCCCGCTGGGACAGCGCGGGTCGCAACGACCAGCCAGTTCGTCACCGTCACATCAGCACCGAGCGGTCCGCCGGCCGCTGCCCGCGGAAGCGTTCCTCGAAGGCCTCGAGAATCGTCGGCAGCTGGCTGCCGCGCTCGCGGAACTCGTAGCCCACCTCGACGATGGGTTTTTCGATTTGGAGCAGGCGCGAGAGCCGGGCGGGTGTTGCCGCGATCACGACGTCGGACGGTATGCGCCGCAGCGTTTCCTGAAGGTCGGCAAGCTGCCTCGGCGAGTACCCCATCGCCGGGATCTCGCCGCGAAGATGGGGGAACTCGCACATGACGTCGGCGATGGAGCCGACGGCGAACGGGCGCGCGTCGATGACCTCCCCGGCGCCGAAACGCTGGGCGGCGACTGTGGCCGCGCCGATCCCCATGCCGCCATGGGTCAACGTCGGCCCGTCCTCCACCAGCGCCACGCGCCGTCTGGCGATCGCCTCCGGTTCGGCGCAGGTGATTTCAAGATCGGCAAGAATGACGGGCGCGTCCGGCCGAACTGCGCTGGCGTTGGCGACGACGAGGTCCACGTCGGCCGGCGCCGCCGTATCCACCTTCGTCACGACCACGACGTCTGCCATCCGCAGGTTCGCCTCGCCCGGATGATAGGCAAGCTCGTGTCCCGGGCGGTGGGGATCCAGCAACACCAGATGCAGGTCGGGGCGAACCAGCGGCAGGTCGTTGTTGCCGCCATCCCACACGATGACGTCGGCCTCCGTCTCGGCGGCGGCGAGCACGCGCGCGTAGTCTACGCCCGCGTACACGACGGCGCCCATCGCAACGTAGGGCTGGTATTCCTCCCGCTCCTCGACGCTGGTATGCGCCTCGTCGAGATCCGCCTCGGTCGCGAAGCGCTGCAGCGCCTGGCGTTCAAGATCCCCGTACGGCATGGGATGGCGCATCGCGACGACGCGGTGGTCGCGCTGGCGGAGCCAGCGGACGATATGCCGTGACAGGGGACTCTTTCCCACGCCCGTGCGGACCGCGCACACGGAGACGACAGGCACACGCGCGCGCAGCATCGTGGCATTGGGGCCCAGGAGACCGAAGCTAGCCCCGGCCGCGAGCACGATCGATGCTTTGTGCATCACCTCTTCGTGCGACAAATCACTGTAAGAAAGGTAGACGGTGTCGACAGACTCCTCGCGAATGAGGCGCGGCAACTCCGCCTCCGGGACGATGCGGATCCCCGCCCGGTACAGCGACCCCGCGAGCGCAGGAGGGTACCGCCTGCCGGCGATTTCTGGGATCTGAGCCGCCGTAAAGGCGACCAGGTGAAAGGCGGGATTGTCCCGAAAAACGACGTTGAAGTTATGGAAGTCGCGACCGGCCGCGCCCATGATGACGACGCGCGTCGGCTCCCGGCCCAATCGGCTCACGATCGCTCCTCCAACGCGGCGGCAGCACTCGACGGGCAGGAGTCCGTCCATGCGACGCACGCATTGGTGACTCCCGATGCCACGATCCATCGTACCGTTCTCGCCCTGTCACGGCGACCCACGTTCGGGTAGGCCACCGCGAACCGAACGACGGTATTTCTGAGCGCTCAGCCTACACCAAGAGATGGGTTATAGCTCCATTACGATAGGAGTTATTTCCTATCACGCGTAGACACCAGTATGCCTAGAATAGAAACGGCGGTAGAACCTGCGATCTGCAAAACGACAGACAGCGAAGGCCCCGGAGCGTCATCAATCGCGTTCAGTTCCGCCTCGCGGGCAGCAGGCGAGGAGGAGAGAGGTTGGCGGCAGGCGCATCCGGCAGGACTGCCCTCGTCGTCGCTTCACGAGAGTTGGGCTGGAGCGATGTTCGGGCAGCGATTCAGACGGCCCCCGAAGTCCACCGGGTTCTCGAGGCGGCAACGTGCGCCCATGCCATTGAGCTGGCCGCGGCCACTCCGCCCGACGTCATCGTGTGCGCGGGAGTCGTCGAGGGCGCATCCTCCGCGACCTTCGTGCGTGACGTCCGGCGCATCGCGCCCAATGCGCTGGTCATCGTGATCGCGGGCCGCTTCGAGGCCGAAGAGCTGGCGACTTACGCGCGCAACGGCGCGGTCGGATACTGGCTCTGGCGTGACCTGTCCCTGGACATGCTTCGGCATTGTCTCGCCCTCGTCTGCACCGGGGCCTTCATGGTGGTGAGCCGTTCGGTGGGGCAGGCGTTCATCGAGGGCGGAATGGTCCCCGGTTCCCACGCGCCCTCGTACCTCCAGCTCTCCGAGCGCGAGCACGTCATCCTAACGCGACTGAGTGACGGCATGAGCGAAGACCAAATCGCCCGGGAGGAGCACCTGAGCCGGCGCACGGTTCGACGCGTGATCGCAGACCTCAAGCCCAAGCTGGGCGCGCAAAGCCTTTTCGAGCTGGGCATGCGGGCGGCCCAGCGCCGCCTCGTCGAATAGCGGTCACGGCCAGGAGCATTGCGGCCAAAAAGTTGGCCCTTCGGTGCAGGCGTAATGGCACCGAGGGGGCCGCAAATTTGTTGACTCTTCTGTAAACCTTTGAGATGATCCATCAACTGAACATCCAGTCACCTCAGCCATTCGATTGGGACCGTCAGGCGGAAAGAAGTGCCGATGAACCGAAGAGAACCGGCTGAGCTCCAGGTGCTCCTCATCGACGACGACCCCGCGGAGGCCCGAAAGCTCCGTGAGCTGCTGGCGGCCCTCCCGGACCCCCGCATCGTGCTCGACTGGGCCGATGGTTTCTCGTCAGGTCTGGATCGACTCTCCGAGCGCCGCTTCGACGCGGTGATGCTCGGTCTGAAGCTTTTCGACGTCGAGGGCTTGGTGGAGCTTCGCACCCTTCGCGCCCGCTTTCCCAGCATTCCTGTCATCCTCCTGGCCGGCCTCGCAGAGGAAAACGCCGCGGCGGAACTGTTTCAGGAGGGCGCGCAGGATCTTCTTCCAAAAGAAGGGCTGACGGGCGACGCGCTGGTGCGCTCAATTCGATTCGCATTCGAGCGCCAGCGGGCAGAACGGGACGTCATCGAGCGGGAAGCCCAGCTCCGGAGGCTCCAGGCCGTGACGGACAGTACGCTGGTGCATCTGGTGCCGAATGAATTGCCGGCCGCGCTTCTGGGTCCCATCCGTGACGCGCTCGCCGCGGATGCATCCGCCATCGTTCTGCATGACCAACCGCGTGGCGTCCTCGTGCGGCTCGCTGCGTGGGGACTCGGGGAAACCGCGCCGGACAGCACCCCCGTGGAGAGCCAGTTCGCCGCGCACGTCGTGGCCGCCGGGCGGACGGTCGCGCACGCCGACCTCACCGGCTGCCCGGGTGGGGGGCGGCAGATGCTCGACGCGGGGATCCGTGCCGTCGTGGGAACGCCACTCCTGACGCAGGGACGCGTGCTCGGGGCGGTCGTCGTCGGGATGTCACAGCCCCACCCCTTCAAGGAGGACGAGGTTCAGTTCCTGGAGGCCGTCGCCCAGCGCATTGCGCCGGCCATCGAGCTGGCTCTGGCGCACCAGGAGCACGAGCGCGCGGTCGAGATGCGCGACCACGTGCTGGCGCTCGTCGCGCACGACCTGAAGGCGCCGCTGGCGAGCATTCGCGCCCGCGTGCAGATGCTCCACATCCAGGCTTCGCGTGCAAGGGCCGGCAAGCCAGCCAGCTCACTGATCGACCAGGTTGCGCGCATCGAACAGACCACGATGCGCATGGCAAACCTCGTGAACGACCTGGCGGACGCGTCGCAGTCGCAGCTGGGGAAGAGCCTGGAGATGAATCGCTCCGCATGCGACCTGGCCGAAATCGTGCGGTTCGTGGTAGCGGACGTGCGCGCGCAGTATGGCGGATCGACGTACCTCATCACCTGCACGGTGAGTGGCGGCCCATTCGTCGGGATGTGGGACCAGCCTCGCCTTGAACGCGTGGTGCGGAACCTCCTCGACAACGCATTGAAATATAGCCCCGGCGGAGGTCGAATCGCCGTGGGGCTCAGGCGTATCGTGACACCCCGCGGGGCATGGGCCAGTCTCACTGTTCGCGATCACGGGTTGGGGATCCCCAGGGATGAATTCGCTCGGATCTTCGAGCCGTTCCATCGCGGTACGAACGTCGCCGGAAAGATTCAGGGCACCGGCCTCGGGTTGGCGAGCGCGCGGGAGGTCGTCAAACTCCACGGCGGGTCCATCGCCGTTCGAAGCCGCCAGGGGCTCGGCAGCGTGTTTACGGTCCGCCTGCCGATCGAGCCAGTCAGGCAGCCGGAATAGCGGCGACCGGAAATTCCGTTGGCTGCGACGGCTGTCGACCGGCCTCCGCGAGCAGCGCATCCAGCTCCGGGCCCTCGACGGTCTCGCGGGCAATGAGGGCATTCGCGAGGACGTCGAGCTGAGAGCGCTGCGACTTCAGCTTCTCGAGCGCGAGGTCGTAGGCCTCGCGAATCAGGTCGCGCACTGCTCGGTCTAGCTCGTAGGCCGTCGCCTCGGCATACTCGCGCGGCATGGCGAGCTCCCGTCCAAGGAACGGGTGCATTTCGCCAAGCCCGTAGGAGACCGGCCCCACTTGCGGGCTCATTCCCCAGGTGCCAACCATCCGACGCGCGAGCGCCGTGGCCTGCTTCAGGTCGTTTTCGGCGCCAGTAGTCGGCTGGTTGAACACGAGCTCCTCGGCGGCGCGACCGCCCAGCATGACGGTGAGTCGGCCCATCAGGTACGCGCGCGGATAGTTGTGGCGCTCCTCTTCCGCAAGCTGTTCGGTGGCGCCCAGCGCGCGGCCATGCGGGATAATGGTGACCTTGCTGACCGGGTCAGCCCCGGGCGTGAGCCGCGCCACGAGCGCGTGGCCGCCCTCGTGGTACGCCACCAGGCGGCGCTCCTCTTCGCTGAGGAGCAGCGCCTGGCGAGTCCCGAAGACGATCTTATCCATCGCCTCGCTGAAATCTGCCATGCTAACGAGCTTGGCCCCGCGGCGCGCAGCGGTGAGCGCCGCTTCGTTGGCCAGGTTGGCCAGGTCCGCGCCGGAGAAGCCGGGCGTTCGACGGGCCAGAATGGCGAGGGATACGTCGGTCGCGAGCGGCAGGTGCCGCGTGTGGATCTTGAGGATGGCCTCGCGACCGTTCCGGTCGGGCAAGCCGAGCGTGACCTGGCGGTCGAATCGACCGGGCCGGAGGAGCGCTGGGTCCAGCACGTCCGGCCGATTCGTCGCCGAGAGGACGATGACATTCGTCTGGTCGGCGAATCCGTCCATCTCGACAAGGAGCTGGTTGAGGGTCTGCTCCCGCTCGTCACTTCCTCCGCCGAGGCCGGCCCCGCGCTGGCGACCCACCGCGTCGATCTCGTCCACGAACACGATCGATGGAGCGGATGCCTTGGCTTTGGTGAACAGATCGCGCACGCGGCTGGCCCCGACACCGACGAACAGCTCGACAAACTCCGACGCCGAGATGCTGAAGAACGGCACGCCCGCTTCTCCGGCCACCGCGCGCGCCAGCAGCGTCTTTCCCGTGCCCGGGGGCCCGACCAGGAGCACACCGCGCGGGAGCCGGGCGCCCAGCGCCCGAAACCGCTCGGGCTCCTTCAAGAAGCTGACGATCTCGCGCAACTCGGCCTTCGCCTCTTCCTCCCCCGCGACGTCGGCGAAGGTCACCGATGGACGCTCGCTGGTGTACAGCCGAGCGCGGCTGGAGCCGAACCCAAAGAGGGACTGCTGACCGCGCTGCGCTTGCCGGCTCAGCATGTACAGCAGGCCAACGAAGAGCAGCATGGGAAGGATGTTGATTGCGAGATTCAGGAGCCAGGAGCCGCCGCTCGTGTCTTTGGCCGTCACCGTGACCCCCTGTTGATCCAGCAGGGGGAGGAGGTTTGGATCATCGAAGGGCGGGAGCACCGTGGTGAACTGACTGTACAGCCCTTCTCCTGGCGCCGCCCCGCCTGCCGGCGGCGTACCGGTTTGGGGGGGCCACGCGATGGGCTCGGCGAAGTGGCCGTCGACATTTTGGCCGGTGATTGTGACTGATGCGACGTGGCCGGCGCGCACCTGTGCGATGAAATCACTGTAGGAGAGCGAAACCACAGGCGCCGTCTTCGGCACGGCAAGCGTATAGATGTTCCAGAGCATCGTTACGATAAGGAGAAGCCACCAAACCCAAGGCGGCATCAACGGCCGTCCGGCCGGGGGATTCTTGGTCTGATGGCTTTCCGCCGGCTGTGAGCTGGGTTGCCGCGGAGGAGGCATGATCTTCTCCTGTCTTCGGCATTCCCGGAGCGCGCGGGGCGCGTTCCGTGTCCGCGGACCTGTGATTCAGCATAGGTCGTCGCGCCAAAGAGGAGCATCGTCCTCAGGGGTGGTTCGTCCCACCCACGCGCGCGGTGCACGAGTCTGGCGCATCCGGAATCATGGCGCTCGCACGGCTCGTTACGCGACAGCCTCGCGCGGCCGTTGCCTGAGGCGTCCCACTCGCTGAGGCTCTCCGGCGACGAGGAGGACCGGGCAGGGCGTACGTTCCAGAACGGCGCGCAAGATGGCTGCGCGGCCGTGTTCAAGGTGACTGCGGCGCACGAGAACAATGCCGTCCGCGGCCCGCTCGGCCGCAAACCTGGCGATCACTTCACCAACCTCGGTCAGATTACGAGCCCGGACGACTCGCGCGCGAATCACGGTCTCCTGGGGAAGGTCCGCGCAATGCCGCCGGATCCAGTGCGCAACGCGCGTTTGCCATGCCGGCCATTCGTGGTGGGGCTGATCGACGTAATAGGGTGGCGTCATCGTTCCGCGTTCCACTGGGGCGGCCTGCTTTGGATAGACCACGAAGAGCACATCGATTTCGGTTCCCAGACGGGCTGCGAGCTCCGTCGCGGTGGCGAAGGCATCCACGGTGGTCGGTGTCCCATCGACGGGAAACAGGAGCCGCCGAAAGAACGGAAGGTGCTGCTGCGCCGGCGCGGCTTCCGGCCGGACCAACAGCACTGGGCGGCTCGTGCCAGCGGCCACGCGCCGCGGGACCGGAGCGAGAGCGCCCCCTGGGCGGATTCGGCGCCCGTGGGTCGCGAGGACAACGAGCGCGACACGCGGATCCTCGCCTGCGCGCAATATCTCCTCCGCGGGGTCTCCGTGGGCGATACGCAGCGGGATGTGGGCATAGTCCCTCGTGTTCAGCCCCAAGCGCGACCGCACATCGGTCTCGGCCGCTTCGCCGGTCGCGACGTAGAGCGCCTCCACCTGCGCATTGAGCTGACGGGCGACGGTGCATGCCACCGGCACCGCGGCCGTGGCAGCGGAGGATCCGTCGAGGGCGACGAGAACGACGTGCTCAGAGCCGCGTTCGGTCTCAGACATTCGCGGCCTCCCTTCCCTGGCGCCCTCGCGTCCCTCGAGCGCTGGTCCACACCTCACCACGCTCAAGAACGTGCGAGCGCTTTCCCACGTGCACCGTGAATGGCTCGCCGCGTTCCAGCGTGACGTTCACCGTCCGTGGCGCCTGCAGGATCTCGAAGTGGACCTGGCGTCCTTGCCACTGGACTCTGAATGCCATCGAGCGCCACGCAGATGGCAAGCGCGGGTCGAGGCGTAATCCGTCGCCGCTCAGCTTGAGCCCGGCGAAGCCCATGACCGCGGCCTGCCACAGGCCACCCTGGGTCGCCATATGGATCCCGGACGCCGCGTTCCCCAGCGCGTCGTCGAGGTCGACGCTCGCAGCCTGTTGGAAGTACCGGTAGGCCAAGTCCACGTCTCCGAGACGTGCGCTCACCAGCGCGTGAATCGCGGGGGAAAGCGAGCTTCCGTGGCCGCAGCGCGGCTCGTAATAGCGGAAGTTCGCCACCCGCTGTCGGCCGGTGAATTCGTCCTCGAGCAGCGCGAGAAGCATGACGACGTCGGCCTGTTTGATGACTTGTGATCGCTGAATTGCGTCGTGGCCCAGCAGTACGTCCATCGGCTGCGTGCGCGGCTCGAATGCGCTCAGGTCGATGGGTGCAAGCCCGAAGTAGCCGGCGAACTGTTCGATCACGTTGCTGACGGGATCGACACCGACTGCGATGCGGGAAGCAATTCGCCGCCAGGCTCGCAGCTCGCCCTTGGTGATCCCCAGCGCCCCATTCAGCTCGGCCCATCGTTCGGGCCAGCGCTCCTCCACGATGCGCGACACGTCGAGCCCCCGGCGGAGGTTCCACCGGGCGAGCAGGTTCGTGTATGCATTGTCGTCGACGTCCTCATGGTACTCGTCCGGGCCAATAACGCGGCCGATGTGGTACCGGCCGTCGTCGTGGAGCTTGGCGCGGCTGGCCCAGAACCGAGCGGTCTCCAGCATAATCTCCGAACCCGCGTCCCGCATGAACGCGTCATCACCGGTTACCCGCCAGTACTGCCATACCGCGTACGCGACGTCCGCGCTGATGTGGTGCTCCTCGGCGCCGGTTTTGATCTCGATCCGCGAGCCGTTCGGTCCGTACACGAAGTCGGGCGTGGATTCTTCCCCGTTCGCTCCGGCCTCCCACGCAAACAGCGCGCCTCGGTACCCATGTCGTCTCGCCTTTTCTCGGGCTGCGTCGAGGCCGCGATGGCGATACATCAGCATCGCGCGCGCGGCCTCGGGCCACGTGAAGGTGTAGAAGGGGAGGAGGAAAATGTCCGTATCCCAGAACACGTGGCCCCAGTAGGCGTCGCCGGTGAGACCGCGCGCGCCAACCGAGGCGACGTCACTCCCCGGGTTCGCTGCGCTGAGAAGATGGTACGCCGCGAACCGAAGGGCCCGCTGGGCCCGATCATCGCCGGCCACCTCGACGTCACTGGCGTGCCAGCGCCGCCGCCAGGCATCCACGTGCTCATCGAGGAGCCGACTCCCGCCCGCGCGGCACGCGCGCTCCAATGTCGCGTCGAGTGCTTCCTGGTCGCCGAGCGCCCAGTCGGGCGCCATCGCCACGATTCGAGTGAGAGTGACTGGACTGTTGGGATCGAGACGAACGCTCAGCAACGACCCATCGTCCGTGGGCGTGATGCGCTCACAGTGGCCGGGAGCGCGCTCGAGGATGGACGAGCGGGCCACGTACAGCCGCCGCTTTCGATTCTTGGTCTCCCAAACGGTTCGGTGCCCGCTTGAGGAGACGCAAACGAGATGCGCATCGCAGCGCGCGCACTGCTGGTGGAGCAAAAGCTCCACATGGTGATCCGCGGAGATCTCTGTGACGTGGACGGTGAGCGCCCGGTGCACTGCTGACGCGAAGCGCAGCGTCCGCACGCGGACCGATCCGCCGTTGCCATCATCGTACGACCATTCACGCCATAGGGCCGCTCGCCGAAGATCGAGGGTGCGGACCTGGCTCCGCACCCCTGACGTCTCGTATCCAATGGGGACGCCATCGACGTACATGCGCAGACCGAGGTAATCGGGCGCGGGAACGAGTCCCGGAACCGCGACGTCCCCATCCAGGGGATCGAACAGTCCCGCGGCGAGCGTCCGCGGGTGGGGCGACGACGCCTCCTCTTCGAGCGAGCCGCGCACGCCGACGAGGCCGTTCGACACCGAGAATCGGGCCTCTACGGACGGCTCCGTAGCCGGGGAGAAGCGACGCTCCCTGATGCTCCAGGCGGGATCGCGCGGCGCTTCGGGAAGCGTGTCGTGCGCCACCTCAGCCAGATCCGTGGTGGCGCGCATGCGCGGAAGCGCTCGTGGAGGAACCGCAATCTCGAGCGCTTGCATGGCTCCTCCCGTTCGCCAATCTCACAATTCCTAGGGTAAGTGGTCACGCAGTGCGCTCCCCACGCACCATCGGGCGGTTCGGCGTGGCACTTTCGGTTAGCGATGCAACGCCGGGACCACCTCATTGCGTGGCGCGAACTATCCGCATGGTGGGGGTTTGCCATGCGTTCGACGACATAGTCTTCAGCGTAAGGCGGTGAACGCTGCCCGTGGTGTTCGCCAACCGAGGAGGACCCAATGAACTGGTACTTGCACGCATGCCCGGTTTGCGGCGGCGACATGCACGACGACGTCGACGATCCGGGCTGGGTGAGCTGCTTCGCCTGCGCGCGGTCATTCCCGATGGCCGAGGTTGTTCGACCACGCGAGCCGACCGCGCTCGCCAGCGCGCGCCGGGAGCGCGCCGGCGAGGCCGCCATGACCGAACAGGAGACGGCCGAGCCTCCGGCGGCTTAGTCGATCCGATGGCCCGGGGCGCTCCCCGCCGTGTCCCCCGACGGCGATGACGGGGGACGGCGCCAGCTCGGCTGGGCGCGCCGAATCCTTTGCGTCAGGTGCCTATCCTGCGAGCGATCTTCCGCGAAGCCAATGCGGCCGTTGCCGCCAACCAGGCGGCCGGCAGACCGCATCCCCTTCGACCAATCGGAGGGTGATCGGTCATTCGGCACCGTGCTACACGCCGAGCACTTCCAGCCGCTCACGGACGTCGACGACCCCCGGGACCCGCGCGGCCACTTCCTCGGCCGCGTCCGCGTCCTCCAAATGGCGGACAGTCCCACTCAGCGTCGCGACGCCCCGCTCAACACGCACGTCGATCGAGAGGAAGGCGGTCATCGAATCTTCCGCGAGCTCGCGCCGAATGTCATCGGCGATCGCCTCATCGCCACGCGAGCCCGGTTCGTCCGGCGTGCTCGCGTTCTCATTCTCGGTGAGCGAGTCCATTGACGTTGCACTGAACCCACCGCGCAGCTCCAGACCGCGCTCCCCGGGGACCACGACCGGGTCAGTCGGCGGAAAGAAAGCGAGCCCCTGCTCCGTCGTCTGCGTGATATCCGTCACGTAGCGATCAGCCACCTCGGGCTCGTCTGGATGGATTCGCACCACGACATCCCCCGGGATAGGCTCTGGCTCCGGAGGCCGAACGGCGATCTCGCTCACGATTCGGAATCCCGGCAGCACGCGTCGAGCGATGGTTACCGCGTGCGCGCGCTGGGTGTGGCTATGGACCACGCCGCTCAATCTCACCTCGCGCCCCTGGACGGAGACGACCAGAGAGATCTCCGCGTTGCGCAGCTCATCGTCGACGAGCCGGGCCCGCTGCTCATCGGTGAGCGCCGAGCGGTCTGAATTTTCCGGCTGGTACATCGCTCGCCCTCCCTGTTGGACGCGCCTACGCGCTCCTATCCAGCCCCGCACGGCTCGCCGAGCGCCGCGCGGCAGCCTGCTCCAGAAGGCGCCGGACCTCGGAATCCGGCGTTGGCTCGAAGTACCCATAGAAGGCGCCGACCGCCGGGAACCATTCGGGCGATTCCAGGCACACCAGCTCGTCCACCTCCGGCCGCAGCGCATCGCAGGTATGCCGGGCCCCCACGGGAACAGCGAGCACGAGCTTCGCCGGCTCCCCCTTCCTGACCGACCGCAGCGCCGCCCGCGCCGTCGCGCCGGTGGCCAGGCCGTCGTCGACGACGATCACGGTGCGTCCTTTGATGCGGGCGGGCGGTACCCGACCTCGAAGCGTCGAATCGCGCCGGCGCGCCTCTGCCGTTTCAACGTCGATGACCCAATCGAGATACGACTGGGACACGCCGATCTCGAGGACCAGCTCGTCATTGAGGTACTGCCCGCCATTGGCGGTGACAGCCCCGATGGCCAATTCGGGCTGGTCCGGCGCTCCAAGCTTCCTGGCCACCACGATGTTCAGCTCCGCGTCTAACTCGTCGGCAACCTCAGCAGCGACGACGACGCCGCCCCGGGGGATCCCCAGCACGAGCGTGTCGGCGCCGCGGAATCGGGAAAGCGCTCGGCCCAGCCGCCGTCCGGCATCGGCGCGATCGCGAAACCCCATGACCCGTCTGTACTCCCCATCCACGGATACACCTCCCATTCATATGCTCAGGCCGCCCGCGCACGGTCGCGCATTTGGCCGAGATAGGTGGCGAACCAGCCCCGCGCTAGCTCCGCGACCCGCTCGAGGGCTCCCGGCTCTTCAAAGAGGTGGGTGGCGCCGGGTACGATCTCCAGGGCTTTGACGCCGGGAAGTTGTTCGAGCGCCGCGCGGTTGAGGTCCAGAACTTCGAAGTCGCGACCGCCGACGATGAGCAATGTGGGAGTCTGCACGCGGCGAAGATCGGATTCCGCGAGATCCGGCCGTCCTCCACGAGAGACGATTGCGGAGACCCAGGTCGGCTCCCGGGCCGCAGCGACGATCGCGGCGGCGGCGCCGGTGCTTGCCCCGAAGTACCCGATTCGCATAGCTCGCGTGTCGGCCTTCGTTCGAAGCCAGTCGGCCGCGCCGATGACTCGTTCGGCGAGCAGACCGATATCGAATCGCAGGTGTCCCGTCCGCGCGTCGATCATCTCCTCTTGCCTGGTAAGCAGGTCGAGGAGAAGCGTCCCGATGCCGCCCTCTTGCAGCTTCCGCGCCACGAAGCGGTTTCGCGGACTGAATCGACTACTCCCGCTGCCGTGGGCGAACAGCACGACGCCGCGCGTGCCCGGCGGCAACACGAGTGTCCCTTCGAGCCTGACTTCGCCCAGGTCCAGCTGCACAGTTTGTTCGACCGGGTCTTCGGTCGGCATTTGCTCTCGCATGGGTTCTCGCTCCGATCTGGGATCGATCGCTTCTCGCGTCGGGGGCCTTATGGCGCGCCATTCTCCTCGTTGCGAGAGATCCAGCCCCTGTTTTCACCGTACCCCGAATGGGCGTGGGCGGGCACCCCCCGAGGAGAGGGTCCTCGCGGCGACCCCTTCGGGTAGGCTGGACACGAAAAGGGCGGATCGTCCGCTACTCGTGGATTCCCGTTGCGACGTACATCGAAAGCTCACGATCGATGTTCTTGACTCGAATCGGGGGCAGGGCCCGCGCGTCGAGGCGACCCTCGAGGCGACGGTACACCTCGTCAGACACGACGACTTCGCCGCCCTTCGCCGTGTCGCACAGGCGGGAGGCCAAATTCACCGTCGCGCCGATCGCCGTGTACTCCAGGCGCTCCGGCGTGCCAATGGTCCCGACCACGGCCTCACCGCAATGGATGCCAATGCCGAACCCCAGCTCGTTCGGCTCTGCTGCCATGGCCCGCTGCATGTCCAGCGCAGTCCGCACGGCACGCTCCACGTGGTCCGTCTGATCGACCGGCGCATTGAAGAGCACCATGATGGCATCCCCGATGTACTTGTCAACGGTCCCCTCGTATCTGAACGCGCATGCGACCATCACCTTCAACACCTCATTCAGTCGGGAGAGCACCTCATCAGGAGCAAGATGCTCGGAGAGCGCGGTGAAGCCGCGAATGTCGGCGAAAAGAACGGTGATGTCGCGGGTCACCCCGCCGAGGGCGCGGGCCTGTACCTCGGGCTGCTCGACTACGCGGGCCACGACCGAACGCGGAACGTACCGGCCAAATAGGTCTGCCACGCGTCGACGCGCGCGGGCCTCGCGCGCGTATTCATAGCCGCCGACGAGCACTTGCGCCGAAATCAGGGCACCTGGCGCCACCACCACGTCGGCCAAGGTGACCGACCGATAGAGAAACGTCGCCGCCACCAGGCCCATGACAAGCAGCGCCACGCCGGCCAGACTGCCGCGCAGCGGCCGGAATAGGGCAACGAATAACGCGCCAGCCAGCCCAAAAATGGCCGCGATGATCACGCTCGGGGCCTTCGGCGGCGCCTCTGGCGGGGTCTCGATGAAGCGACCGTCCAGGATGGTTTGCACCGCCTGGGCCACAATCTCGACCCGGTACATCCGCTTGGAGACCGACACCGGCGCCGGAAACGTGTCACCCGGCACCAGCGCCTCGCCGACGAGTACGGCTTTTCCGGCGAGCGATTGCGCGCGACCCTGGAGCGCGTCGACGTACGAGACGGTCGGATAACTACCGTGCGGCCCTGTGTAGCTGATCCAGAACGCGGCTGGAGACACGAGGAAACGCGCCGGTGGGTTGGGCGGAACCACCCAGTGAACGCGGTGCCCGGCATCCAGCGGGTAAGGCTGGGGATGGCGGCCCGCTTCGACTACGGCCGGAGACAGCGATTCCTCGGTCGCGAGTCCTGAGCCCAGCGCCCAGATGGCTGCGATCCCGCTCTCCCGTCCGATCTGGTCCAGGTCGGGCGCCCGCGGCGCGCCGAGCATTGCTCGCGCGATCTTGAGCGCCATGTTCTCGTCGACCCCCTCGACGGGATCGAAGCTCAGGAGGGGATAGTAGCGGACGAACTGCGTGACGTCGCTGACTGACGGATCGAGGAGCGGGCTGTGGCCGATGTGTCGCCGCAACGTGGCCTGGTCCGCGACGAACCATTCCGCGTTGCCCGGACTCGCGTCGCGCTCGATGAGCCCCTGTGGGTCGAGCGTCGCCAGCGAGCCCATGAAGGACTCGAGCCCCGGTGTATCCGAAAACAGCAGGCGCGTGTCGCCCACCACGCGTGCGCCGCCCTCGATCAGCGCCTGGTAGAGCTGCAGGTCCTGGCTCAGGCTGGGAAATGGGACCCCGAGGGCTTCCTGGCTTTTCGCATCCCATACGACCAGCGCGATGTCGTTTCGGGCGGCGCGCGTGCCGAGCAGAGGCCCACCGTCGCGAATGAACAGGAAGTCGGAGACGTTCAGCTCGAGCACCTGGACGAACTGGCTCGGCATCAACAGCAGCGCACCGCTGAGCAGTGATACGAGCAGGCCGACGATCACCGCCACCGCGACCGAACGTTCGCCCTGCGAACCGAACCGGCTCACTCGGCGTTCTCGTTCACGCGCGAAATAGCTCGGATCGCCAGTCAGGCCGCCACGGGCCGAACGGTGACCGCGGGACGGCCCACGCGCGGGCCGGAAACCGTGACGAAGTACGAGCCGCAGGCCGCGTCCAGAAGCTCTCGGCTCAGCTCAGGCTTCACCATTCGATACTTCGCGATGGCGATGAGCTGATCGACGATGTCCCTCGGATGGCACATGCGCAGCGGCTGCCCTCTCGCCGGACGATACCACGCGTTCAGCAGGTACTCGAACGCATGCTCATCGAACTCGATCCCTCTCTGCCTGCAGACCATACGAAAGATCGTGTGGAACTGCTCCTCGTCTGGATCGACGACGTTGATCTTGAACTTGATCCGTCGCAGGAAGGCTTCGTCCACCAGATCGGCGGGATCGAGGTTCGTCGAGAAGACGATCAACTCCTCGAAGGGAATGGCGAGCTTCTTACCGGTCAGGAGGTTGAGGAAGTCGATGCGTTTCTCCAGCGGCACGATCCATCGGTTCAGCAGGTCCTGAGGTCGAATCATCTGCCGACCGAAGTCGTCGATGAGAAACATGCCCCCGTTCGCCTTCATCTGTAACGGCGCCTCATAGTACTTGCCGACGGGGTTGAAGCGCAGGTCGAGGCTGGGCATGGTCAGCTCGCCGCCGACCATCACAATCGGTCGCTCGATCCTCACCCAGCGCGCGTCCCACGTTGCCTTGACTGGCTGCCCGCTGGCGTCGACGTCCTCCGCGGGCGTGTGATTGACGGCGTCGAACACCGTGATCACGGCTCCGTCTGCCTCGACAGCGTGAGGGATGAAGATTCGGTCCCCCATGAGCTTCGTGATCCGCTCGGCGATAGCCGTCTTGCCGTTGCCCGGGAAGCCAAAGAGGAACAGTGATGCGCCGGAGTTCACGGCTGGCCCAATCATGTCGAGAATATCGTCCTTGAGGATCAGGTCCGCGAACGCTCGGCGGATATTCTCCTGCGTGACGACGACGCCTCGGACGGACTGGGCAAGAACCGACTCAACGTACTTGCTCACCGGAACTGGCGTGGGCCCGAGATAGTTCAACCGCTCCGCGGCCGCGTGAGCGTGATTGATACCCCGTTCGACGATCCCGTAAAGGTAGCCGGCATCGCCGATGCCGCGCTGGCTCTTCACTTCGATCTCGTGGTCGTGTCGGAGGGTCTCGAGAAGCGGCGCCACCACGCCATAAAACGGCAGCGCCATCCGCTCGGCGATTTCGTAGCCGGTCAGCTCGGTGGCCTGATACAGGATGCGGATCGCATGGTCGAGGAGGAAGGCGTTGGGCATCCCGGTCTCGTCGATTGTCGTGGGCGCTTCCGGGAAGAATGGGGCCCGCGGCTCCCCTTCTACGAGGGTGTCTTCCTCGGAGGTCCTGTCCCCGACCCGGTGCTCTTCGGTTGACGGCTGTCTACCGGCCGTGGTCATGGCGTCACCTCCATTGGGCGGATGCCATAAGCGTAGGGACCAATCGCCCGGGCAGGCCCACCGCCGGCAGGTAGTTGCCGCCATCCCAGCGGGCAGTCTGCAAGCGGCCTCGAACCACCCCGAGATGTCTGTCCGTCCCACGATCGGACGGAATATCGTGAAGGCATCAGACGGCGAAGCGCCGGCCTGTCGAGCCCTAATCTGGTTCTGGAGCGCAGACCATGGCCCTCGAAAGAATCGTTCGAACGAGCGGGTTCAGCCTGAGCGACGCCGAGGATCGAAAAATCCAGCACCATCTCGCGCGACTCGAGCAGCGACTCGCCCACCACCCAGCTCCGACCGCAACCCTCGCCTTTACCGCTCATCGGGCGACCAAGCGGATCGGCCTCCACCTGCGCGTGCAGCTCGGGCCGCTTGGCGGCGGGCTGGTGAGCCGCCAGAACGCCGAATCCGCCGACCGGGCCGTGAGCCTCGCGGTGGACGACATCGAACGCCAGCTCGAGCGGCGACACGCAGGCCAGCGAGGAGAGCCGACGTTTGGCGTCCCCAGCCGCCGGCTCCCCGCAAGCCTCCGCCCGTCGCAGTTCAGCCCCGCGCACGCCGCACGAGTGGCCGAAGCGGAGGACGTAGAGGAGAAGGAAGCGATTCAGGAGGACCTCGCCTGAGGGAGGCAACCGGATGAACGATCTGCATTCCGCGCCGACCATGATCCATAGCTGGCCGGAAATGTACGAGCGGCTCCAGGAGCTGATTCCATATCTGGGCCGAGAGGCCGCAGGGCCGATGTCCGGCTTCGCCGTTCTGCACAAGAAGGCGCTGGCCAGCGGCGCGCTCCCGGGCCACATAAAAGAGTTGATCGCCCTGGGGATATCCGTGTCGTCGCGCTGCGACGGCTGCATTGCGTACCACGTGCACGACGCGCTGGGAGCCGGCGCGACGCGGGCCGAGATCTTGGAAGCGATCGGCGTCGCCGTGATGATGGGCGGCGGGCCGGCGGTCATCTACGGAGCGAAAGCGCTGGAGGCGCTGGACCAGTTCCAACTGTCGGCGGCCTGAGCATGATCGCCAAGGACCCGCCCGTTGCGGCAGCAAGCTCTACGGTTCCCTGGCCGATCATCGAGAATCGACGTCCAGATGGGCGCGCTTTCGCGTACGAGGACCTGTGCGCCGGCTTCACCTGGGACGCGGTCCGCGGAGGGCTCAGCGGCCTGCCCGGTGGAATGGGGCTCAACATCGCTCACGAAGCCGTGGATCGGCACGCATCCGGGCCGCGCGCGAGCCAAGTGGCGATTCGCTGGGTGGCGCGCGATGGCCGCGTCGAGGACTTCACCTATGCCGACCTTCGCCGACTCACCAACCGTTTCGCCAACGTCCTGAGCAAGCTCGGCGTGGCCCGTGGCGACCGAGTCTACACCCTCTGCGGGCGGATCCCTGCGCTCTACGTCGCGGCACTGGGAACACTGAAACATCGGGCTGTCTTCTGCCCCCTCTTCTCGGCCTTCGGACCCGAGCCGATCCGGGCCCGCGCCGCCATTGGGGGCGCGCGCGTGCTCGTCACAACGGAGACGCTCTACAAGCGTAAGGTGGCGGCGATCCGCTCGGCCCTGCCCGACCTCGAGTACGTCATCCTCGTGTCCGAGCACGGCGGCACGGCGGAGGCGCGTGCCACGCTCGATTACTCTCGGCTGATGGAAGAGGCGAGCGACGAGTACACCATCGGGGCGACGTACCCGGAAGATATGGCGCTCCTCCACTTTACGAGCGGGACGACCGGCACGCCGAAGGGCGCGCTCCACGTTCACGGCGCCGTCGTGGTCCACCACGCGACGGGCCAGATCGCGCTCGACCTGCACGAGGGCGACGTCTTCTGGTGCACCGCGGACCCCGGCTGGGTCACGGGCACGTCCTACGGGATCATCTCACCGCTCACGAACGGCGTCACCAGCATCGTCGATGAGGGCGATTTCGACGCCGAGCGCTGGTATGGCCTGCTGCAGGACCAGCGCGTCACCGTCTGGTACACCGCGCCCACCGCGATTCGCATGCTGATGAAAGCCGGCGGCGACCTGGCCAAGCGCTTCGACCTGGCGCGACTTCGCTTTCTCGGCAGCGTGGGCGAGCCCCTGAACCCCGAGGCGGTGGTATGGGGCGAAAGGACCTTGGGCCATGCCTTTCATGACAATTGGTGGCAGACGGAGACGGGCGGGATCATGATCGCCAACTACGCAGGCATGGCGATCAAACCGGGCTCGATGGGGCGACCCTTGCCCGGGATCGAAGCCGCGATCGTCCATCGCGCGGACGACGGCGCGATCACCGAAGAGGCGCGACCCGACGTGCTGGGCGAGCTGGCGCTGCGGCCCGGATGGCCGTCCATGTTCCGCGCGTACTGGAACGATACCGCGCGCTACATGAAGTGTTTTAGCGGCGGCTTCTATCTGACCGGAGACCTGGCGCGACGCGACCAGGACGGCTACTTCTGGTTCGTCGGCCGCGCCGACGACGTGATCAAGACAGCCGGCCACCTGGTCGGCCCCTTCGAGATCGAAAGCGTTCTGATGGAGCATCCAGCGGTGGCGGAAGTCGGCGTCATCGGCAAACCGGACCCGGTCGCGCTCGAAGTGGTCAAGGCCTTCGTCGCCCTCAAGGGCACCCATGCGCCGAGCGAGGAGCTTCGGCGCGACCTGCTCGGCTTTGCCCGATCGCGGCTCGGCGCGGCCATCGCGCCGAGGGAGATCGAGATCGTGCCGTCGATCCCGAAGACGCGGAGCGGGAAGATCATGCGCCGCCTTTTGAAGGCGCGCGAGATGGGACTCCCGGAAGGGGACATCTCAACGCTGGAGGCCAGCTAAGATGACATCACCTGTCGTTTCGTCGAGCCCGCCTACCAATCGGGCCCATGCCCAGGCGCTCTTGCGCACGATGCTGTTGATCCGCCGCTTCGAGGAGAAGGCGGCGGAGGTCTACCAGATCGGAAAGATCCGCGGGTTCCTCCACCTGTATATCGGCCAGGAGGCGGTGGCCGTCGGCGCGATGCAGGCCATCACGCCGGACGACGCCGTCGTCGCGACCTATCGGGAGCACGGCCACGCGCTCGCCCGGGGAGTTTCCGCCGACGTCCTCATGGCGGAGATGTTCGGGAAGGCAACCGGATGCAGCCGGGGTCGCGGCGGGTCCATGCACTTCTTCGACGCCACCCGCCGGTTCTACGGAGGGTACGCCATCGTTGGTGGCGGCCTGCCGATCGCGGTGGGGCTCGCGCTTGCGGACAGGCTCCAGGGGAACCACCGCGTGACCGCCTGCTTCTTCGGGGAGGGGGCGGTCGTGGAGGGCGAGTTCCACGAGTCGCTGAACCTGGCGGCACTCTGGAAGCTCCCGGTACTCTTCTGCTGCGAGAACAACCGCTACGCCATGGGCACCGCCATCGAGCGGTCGCACGCCGTCACCGACGTTGCCCAACGGGCCCGCGCGTACGGGATCGAAGCCGAGGCGGTGGACGGCATGGACGTCCTGGCCGTGGAGCGAGCGACGAGTGAGCGCGCGCAGCTCGTACGCGAGCGAATGGAGCCGCAGCTTCTGGAGTTTCGCACCTATCGATTTCGCGGGCATTCGATGGCCGATCCCCAGCTCTATCGGAGCCAGGACGAGGTCGAGCGATGGAAAGCGCGCGACCCCATTCCGGCGTTCCAGCGACTCCTGCAACAGGAGCATTTGATCTCCGACCAGGATCTCGCACGGATCGAGACCTCCGTGGACGCCGAAATCGAAGCCGCGGTCGCGTTCGCCGAAGCGAGCCCGTGGGAGCCGGTCGAGGATGTGGCCAAATTCGTGACGAGCAGGTGACGCCATGACGAAGATGACCTATCGCGACGCGCTGCGCGGCGCCCTGAGAGAGATCCTGGCGAACGACCCCAGCGCGTTCATCATGGGCGAAGACGTCGGACGCTACGGGGGCTCGTTCGCCGTGACCCATGGCCTCCTCGAGGAGTTCGGGCCAGACCGCGTGCGGGACACGCCGCTTTCGGAGTCGACCTTTGTCGGCGCCGGCATTGGCGCCGCCCTCGCAGGCATGCGTCCGATCGTCGAGGTGATGACCATCAACTTCAGCCTGCTGGCTCTCGACCAGGTCGTGAACAACGCGGCGGCCATCCGCTACATGTCCGGCGGCCAGTTCGAGATCCCCCTCGTCGTGCGCATGGCCAGCGGGGGCGGCCGGCAAATGGCCGCCCAGCATGCCCACAGCCTGGAAGGCTGGTACGCGCACGTGCCCGGGATTCGGGTTCTGGCGCCGGCCACGGTCGCCGATGCGCGCGGCATGATGCTGGCAGCGATGGCAGAGCACGATCCGGTGTTCATATTCGAGCACGCGCTCCTCTACCCCTTAGCGCAAGATGTTGACGAGCGCGCCGGCCCTTGCGACATCGACCACGCGTCCATCCGGCGTGCGGGCAGCGACGTGAGTCTCATCACCTATGGGGGATCGCTGGGGAAGGTGTTGGACGCGGCGCACGAGCTGGCGCAACGCGGGATCGAGGCAGACGTCCTCGACCTGCGTACGCTTCGTCCGCTCGACATGGCGACCGTCCTCGAATCCGTCGCGAAGACCCATCGCGCCGTGATCGTCGACGAGGGGTGGAGGACCGGCAGCCTGGCCGGGGAGGTGGCGGCACAGATCATGGAGCGGGCGTTTGACTCGCTCGACTGGCCGGTTGGGCGGGTGTGCAGCGCGGAGGTCCCGATGCCGTACGCGAAACATCTGGAAGACGCGGTGCTGCCCCAGCCCGCGACCATCGTCGCCGCTGTGCAGGGGATGTTCGCCGACCATGGGTGAGTTTGTGATGCCCATCCTGGGGGCGGATATGCAGGCCGGCACCCTGGTCGCCTGGCACAAGGGACCGGGCGATACGGTGCGCCGCGGCGAGATCATCGCCGACGTGGAGACAGACAAGGCGGTCGTCGAGGTCGAGGTCTTCACCGACGGTGTCGTCGAAGAGCTGCTCGTTCAGCCCGGGGAGAAAGTGCCGGTCGGCACGCCCCTCGCCATCATTCGCGAGCCGGGTGAGACGACGGCCTCCCTGCGCCCGGCGGTCACCACAACTCAGCCGTTGGCCACGGCAGCCCCCATGCCAGCACCCCAGGCGACGGAGCCATCCAGACGGGGACCCCGGATCTCCCCCGCGGCGCGCAAACTCGCGCGGGAGCTGGGGATCGACGTCAGCGCCATCGTCGGAACGGGCCCGGGCGGGCGCGTGCAGATCGAGGATGTCCAACGCGCCGTAACACCAGCCGCCGCGCCCGCTCCCTCGGATCGCGCGACGCGAATGCGCCAGGCGATCGCCGCGGCCATGACGCGATCCAGTCAGGAGATCCCACATTTCTATCTGCAGCAGACCATCGACATGGCGGCGGCGCTGGCGTGGCTCGCCGCGGAAAACGCGCGCCGGTCCGTGGCCGAGCGTCTGCTCTCCAGCGTCTTGTTGATCAAGGCAACGGCGCTCGCGCTTCGCGACGTGCCGGAGCTGAACGCCACGTGGGCCGGCGACCACGTGGAGCGCATCGCCAATGTGCACGTCGGCGTCGCGATCTCCCTGCGCGGCGGCGGCCTCGTAGCGCCTGCGCTGCACGACGCCAACCAGCGCAGTCTCGACGAGCTGATGCGAGACCTGCGCGACTTGGTGGGGCGCGCGCGGGCCGGCACGCTCCGCGCGTCGGAAATGTCTGACCCGACCATCACCGTCACGAACCTGGGAGACCTGGGCGCGGAAGCCGCGTTCGGGATCATCTTCCCGCCCCAGGTGGCCCTCGTCGGATTCGGCCGGATCGTGGAGCGCCCCTGGGTGGTCGACGGCGCGATCGTCGCCCGGCCGGTGGTCGTCGCGACGCTCTCCGCCGACCACCGAGTCGCCGACGGGCACCGCGGTAGCGTATTCCTGGCGGCCATCGACCGCCTCCTCCAGGAGCCACAGAAGCTATGAAAGAGACGGAAATTCGCGAGAACGTGGTTCGAATCCTGGGCGAGATCGCGCCGGAAGCGGACCTCGCTGCTCTCGATCCGGATGCCAACATCCGTGACCAGCTCGACATCGACTCGATGGATCTCCTGAACTTCGTCGTCGCCATCGATCACGAGCTTCGGATTCCGATTCCTGAGACGGATTATCGGAAGCTCGCCACGCTGAACGGCTGCGTCGAGTACCTGGCGGCGCGTCTCGCGACGGCGACCACATAAAACGCACTTCGTCGGCAGCGACGTCGGGGCTCCCTCCGCGGGCGGACTATTACGCGATCCCGTGGGGAACCGAGGGACGGCCTTCGGCGACGAAGAACGGCGCGCCCTCGGAATCGAGAGGCTCCGACCATCCCGCGTGGAGTCCATCGCGGAGCAGGAGGCGCGCGTCATGGAACTCGTTCGAACGATGCCGAGCCCCTTGGCCAAATACCGGTACCTGGCGGAGATCCGCGACGAGAACGGGACGCTCTACCACCGCGTCGTTGTCGATCATCTGGAAGCGCTGCTCCCCATCGTCTACACGCCCAGGGTTTGGGACGCCTGCCTGGCTTGGAGCCGATCCTACACGCGGCCACGCGGCCTGTACATCTCGACGCAGCACCGCGGACGAACCGCGCGCGTCATGCGCATCTGGCCCAGGTCTGAAGGAGGGATCATCGTCGTCACCGATGGAGGCCGCAGCTAGCCAGCACGGTCGACAGCGTGATGGA
Organism: Chloroflexota bacterium; assembly: GCA_035652535.1. Taxonomy (NCBI): domain Bacteria; kingdom Bacillati; phylum Chloroflexota; species Chloroflexota bacterium. Next base: position 22,369 of record DASRDP010000092.1, on the reverse strand, counting down.
GCGACCGGCGCGGCCCGATGGTGAGTCGCGGGCCCGTCCACCGTCGGGCCAACGGTGCACTGGGGGAAACTACCCTGCGGGGTATGGAACCATCAGCTTCGGGCAGCTATCCTGTTTTCGGATGCCACCGTATCGAGGCACGGCACGATGGTGAGCGCTGTGAAATCCGATTCCGATATCAAATCCGACGTCGTGGCCGAGTTGAAGTGGGACTCGCGGGTGGACGAGACGGATATAGGCGTCGAGGTGCAGGATGGCATTGTCACCCTCACCGGCACCGTTCCGAGCTATGCGGCTCGCATCGCGGCGCAGAACGCCGCGCATCGGGTTCGGGACGTTCTGGACGTTGTCAACCACGTGGACGTTCGACTTCCGACAAGCACCATCCGCACCGACGTGGACATCGCCGCGGACGTGCGTCGCGCTCTAGAACGCGACGTGTTCGTCGCCGCGGATCGGATTCGCACCACCGTTTCTCACGGCGAGCTGACGCTCGAGGGGGAGGTCGACCTCCTGCGGGAGCGTGACGACGCGTGGAACGCGGTCCTGCACATCAATGGCGTGACGCGCATCGTCAACAAGCTGGAAGTCCGGCGCCCCGAACTGTCCCCCTACCAGATCCGACGAGCGATCGAGGACGCGCTGCAGCGCCAGCTCGCGCGCGAGGTAGAGCGGATCGAGGTCCTGGTGGCCGACGGGACCGTTACGCTGCAGGGGAAGGTGCGCTCGTGGCCCGAAAAGCGGGCCGCCATCGAGGCCACGCGTCACGCGCCCGGCGTCAGCTCCGTCGTCGATCAGCTCGAGGTCGCGGCCGAAGGCTGATGGCCACCCAACGGGGCAGGACCGTCGCTCGCGAATAACCACCCGCCCGTGGCTTTCCATGCTTGGCCCCGTTCTTTAAGCTTGAAGCAGGACGATGATCGAAACCGGAGAGCCCAGATGATGACGATCTATCTTTCGGGAGGCCAGGAGATCGAGATCGAAGGAGCCGAGGAGATCAAGGTCGAGTACGGCGAGCGGTTTCCGGGCACCGAAGACCCCACGCTGATCTGCGTGGGCAAAGACGATATCCCCTTGGCGCAATTCAGGGCCTGCGCAGTTCTTGGCTTTCGCCAGAAGGCGGATGTGCGATGACAGACACGACGATCTATTTCTGGACCGACCGAATTGGGCGTGCGTACGTGACGCTCCGGCAGCGCGCCGGCCACTGGCAGATCGCGTGGGGCCACCGCGATCCACCCGGCGGCGACAACTACATGGAGCAGGGCAAGCACGAAACGAGCGTCCAGGACGAAGCCGTGAGGCGAACGCTGGATCACATCCGAGCCCTCAGCGAGGAGCCCGGTGAGGAATCCCGCGTGGCGGCCGCGCTGCAAGAGGCAATGCGCTCCGCCGCGTAGGGTCGCGCGTGGACGACGGCACGAGCCATCTGGATAGGAGGTATGGTGGCAGCAGAGGCGCAAGAGCGCGACTGGCGTCAGGTCCTCCGCCGACTTGATCCCGTTCGCTGGGAGTTGCCCATCGACTACATGCCCGGTATGCGGGTGCCCGGCCTGATTTTTGCGGACGAGGCGCTCATGGGCACGATGGCCGCCGACATGGCCATCCAGCAGGTGGCCAACGTGGCCACACTCCCTGGCATCGTCGGCCACGCCATCGCGATGCCCGACATCCACTGGGGCTACGGCTTTCCCATCGGCGGTGTGGCGGCGACGCGGGCTTCTGACGGCGTGGTTTCGCCGGGCGGGGTCGGGTTCGACATCAACTGCGGCGTACGACTCCTTCGGACGCCCCTGCGTCGCGAAGAAGTCCTGCCCCATTTGAAGGAGCTCGTCGACCAGATCTTTCGCGACGTGCCGGCGGGGATGGGACACGCCGCTGCGCGAACGTTGACGCCATACGATGAGGACGGGATCCTTTCCAAGGGTGCGGCGTGGGCCGTGGGCATGGGCCTCGGCACCCAGGCCGATCTCGACGTGATCGAGTCGGGCGGCGCCCTTCCCGGCGCAGAACCGGCGCGCGTGAGCGAGCGGGCTCGCAAGCGGGGCGCGGGACAGCTCGGCACCCTCGGCTCCGGAAACCACTTCCTCGAGGTACAGGCCGTGAGGTCCATTTCCGACGAGGAGGCGGCGCGCGTCTTCGGACTCACCGGGCCAGGCCAGATCGTCGTGTCGATCCACACGGGCTCGCGCGGACTTGGGCACCAGGTGTGTCAGGATGCGCTGGCGGTGATGCAGCGGGCGATGGCGCGCTACGATATCGACGTGCCCGACCGGCAACTGGCCTGCGCTCCCGTCGGGTCACCCGAGGGCCAGGAGTATCTGGCAGCGATGGCAGCGGCCGCCAATTTCGCATGGGCCAATCGCCAGGCGATCACCGCGGCAGTGCGCGACGGCTTTCGGCGGGTGCTTGGCATCGCCGATGCGGACGATTCGATCCAGATCGTGTACGACGTGGCCCACAACATCGCGAAGCTCGAACGGCATGTCGTCAATGGCGAGGAACTGGAGCTGTGCGTCCACCGAAAGGGCGCCACCCGGGCATTTCCGGCCGGCCATCCCGACGTGCCGGCCCGTTATCGCACGGTCGGGCAGCCGGTCCTGGTGCCCGGCGACATGGGACGCTATTCCTTCCTCTGTGTGGGGCTGGGCGGAGCGATGCAGGAAACCTGGGGATCGAGTTGCCATGGCGCCGGGCGAACGTTGAGCCGGCACGCCGCCACGCGCGCCCTCGTGAACATCGACGTCGCGGAGCGGCTTCGGCAGCGCGGGATCCTCGTCCGCGCCCAGAATCGGCGCGCCCTCGCAGAGGAGTCGAGCGAGGCGTACAAGGACGTCCGAGAGGTCGTCTCAATCCTGGAGCGCGCAGGCATCGCCGGAATCGTGGCGGAGCTGGAGCCGCTGGGCGTCATCAAGGGATAGCGGGCGAGCGCGGTGACGGCGACGTTCTCCGAAAACGCGGCAAAGCTGCTTCGCCTTCGATATTTGCGCCGTGATCCCAATCGGACGATTGTCGAGACCCCATCCGAACTGATTCGCCGAGTGGCCGGGGCCGTTGCAGCCGCCGACGCTCTGTACGGCGCGTCCGCGGACGCCAAACGCACCGCGGCGAATTTTGCCCGCTTGATGGCGCAGATCGACTTCCTGCCCAACTCACCCGCCCTGATGAACGCCGGTACTCCGCTCGGTCAACTCCATGGCTGCTTCGTGCTCCCCGTGGAAGATTCGCTCGAGAAAATCTTTGACAGCGTCCGAGCGGCAGCCCTCATTCAGCAGTCGGGCGGCGGGACCGGATTCTCGTTCTCGCGACTCCGGCCCCGGGGCGACGTGGTCCTCTCGACCAGGCGCAGCTCGAGCGGCGCCGTGTCCTTCATCAGCATCTTTGATCAGGCGACCGCGGTCGTCACGACTGGCGGTCTGCGGCGGGGCGCCAACATGGGGGTTCTCCGCGTCGATCATCCGGACATCGACGAGTTCATCCACGCCAAGCAGGATCCGCGAGCCCTACCCACGTTCAACCTGTCGGTCGGCGTGCCCGATTCCTTCATGCACGCCGTCGCCCACAGGCAATCGTACCCGCTCGTCAACCCCCGCACCGGAGCTGTGGTCCGATCGGTCGACGCGCGCGGGCTGTTGGACGAGATTGCGCGCTGCGCGTGGGCCAACGGCCAGCCTGGGCTCCTCTTCCTCGATCGAATCAACCGCGACAACCCAACGCCGGAGCTCGGGCCCCTCGAGGCAACGAACCCGTGCTCCGAGCAGCCGCTCCTGCCATACGAAGCGTGCTGCCTCGGATCAATCAACCTCGCGCACATGGTTCGATCTGGCGATGGTGGGCCGGCCGTCGATTGGCCGCGCCTCCGCCGCGCGGTCCGGCTCGGGGTCCACTTCCTCGACAATGCGGTGGACGTGAGCCGGTACCCGCTCGGCGAGATCGAGGAGATGTGCCTGACGAATCGAAAGATCGGCCTCGGCGTGATGGGGTTCGCGGATCTGCTCATCCGTCTGCGCATCCCCTACGCGTCAGAGGAGGCGGTTGCGACGGCGAAGCGCGTCATGCATTTCATCCGACGGGAGGCCATCGCCGCTTCGGAGGCGCTGGCAGCCGTTCGGGGACCCTTCCCCGAGTTCCGGAGAAGCGTGTTCGCCGATCACGGTGCGAAGCCGCGGCGAAACGCCACGCTCACGACCGTTGCGCCCACCGGGAGCCTCAGTATCCTCGCCGACTGCTCCTCGGGTATCGAGCCCATCTATGCGCTGTCGTACCGCCGGGTGCTCGCCGAGGGAGAGACGCTGGAATTTCTGCACCACGCCGTAGCGGAGCTTGCCCAGGAATTCGGCGTCGCGGTGGAGGAGATGCTGGAGCGCCTTACCACGCGGTCGACCGCGCTGCCCGATTCTATCCACACCGTTTTGGCCGCGAGCCACCAGATTGCGCCCGAGTGGCACCTCAAAGTGCAGGCAGCGTTTCAGGACGAAGTTGACGCGGGGATCAGCAAGACCGTCAATCTCCCTCCTGGCGCAACGGTGGAGACGGTGAAAGAGACCTTTCTGCAGGCCTTCGCGCTTGGGCTCAAGGGCATTACCGTATTCCGCGATGAAAGCCGACCCGGACAACCCCTGCACCTGGCGAGCTTCTGCCTGGCGTGTGATGCACCGCCATCGCAACCGGTCGATGCCGGCGCCCCGGCGTCTCGCTAGATGTCGAAGATGACCTGAGCCTCGACCCGGTCATCCCGCACATCGACGCGCGCCTGGTGGTAGGTCACCGCTTTGATCATGAGACCACCCGGCCACTCATTCTCGGCTAGCTGGTATCCGCTGACCCAGGCGTGAAGCTCGGTTGGTCCGCACACGTCGATACGTGGGTCGATGGGCAGGAATCCGTCCGCATCGAGCAAGACGAGCAGCTCCGAGAGCCAGCTAACCAGGAGATCGACCAGGTCGACGCCGTCGATTCGGACCTCGCGCGTTTCAACCGGGCGCGAAGCACGCAGGATGGAAGCATCGGGGCCGACGATGATGGCCAACATTCCGCGGGCGGCCTGCCCGAAGGCCTCAGCCGGCGTGGTCCCCCACACGCGCAGCCCGACATCGGCCGTATGCTCCAGGACGGCATAGCCGCAGCGGGAGCTGCCGCTATTCATGGGCGGATCGACGCCGCTGCGCTCCACGGGCGGGACTCAGAAGCGAGTCCAGGCTCCCATGCCACCCTGTTCATTCAGCTTGCTCGCCGCCTCTCCGCGTACGATCTCGATGCTGGCGCCCTGGTCGAGGGCCCGCCGGACGACCTGCTCGCGGAGGTCTGGCACCGTGATGGTGGGCGCATCGCACCAGACGCAGCGGTCGCGCGCGGGGAGCAGCCGATGGCACACTTGGCACTCGGCGCCGGCCGCGTCGAATGACTCGGCCACCAGCAGCTCGTGGACTCGCCCGTCGGCGAGCGCGGCGAGCACGTCGTCCAGGCCAATCGCCGTGTGCTTCAGGCCCGCGGAGTCGAGAAGCTCGGACACGAGGGCGATCTCGTGCTCACGCTCGACGTCCTCGGCGACACGTCTCGCGGCATCGAGCACATCGCGCTCGCTCGCAAACATCGGCAGGCTGACACTTCCAGCCAGGCGGCCGCGCAGTCGGGATGGGAGCTTCCGTCGAAGCATCGCCGCTATTTCGTCTGGTCCGCCGACGAGCAATCGGTCGAAGGGATACTCGCGATCGAGATCCAGCAGCGCGTCAATGGTCCGGCTCACATGGCGATGCACGTGGTCTTCGTGATGGCGGGCGTACCGGGTCTGGGAAAGGCCAAACCAGCCGCCCGTCGCCTGCTTACCGGGAACGTAGTCGGTTAAGGACAGCCGAGCCTCGATCTCCCCGAGAAACACCGTGTAGAGGCGCGCATCCTCCTTGTCCAGGAGCGCCACGGCGACGCGTTCGAAGTCGTCAAGCGCCGCGACCAGCGGCTCGATGCGCGCGCCCTTCATCCACACGACGCCCTCGACCGGTCGGTAGGGGAGATTGACGACGTACGCGCCCCGGCTCTCCGTGCTGAAGAGGGCAATGCCGGGGTGTGTCGGGACAAATGCATCGGTCAAGAAGCGCTCCGCGAGCTGGACGGCTGCCTCGAAACCCTCGGCCACCGGGTCTGCCAGCTTGTCTCGAAGCTCCTTGGCGTGGTCGCGCAGCGTGAGCAACCACCCCGGCCCATCGGTCCGTTGCGGGCTCGTATCCAGGTACGCGGACAGCACGTGATCTCCCTCCAGTCGTCCGCGCAGGGCGTCCACCGCCTTCGCGGCCGGGAGCGTAGTGACATCAAGGTGCGTCGTGCCGGTATCAGTTCTCACAGTAGACCTCCCGTCAATGGCCAGGCATTGACCGTCGGGTGTTCTCGGCTCCTGCGATCAATGATCCCACTTTTGGTAGGCCCGGCCGACATCCGTCGGGGTAGTTGGCCCGGCGCTGGCGGGGTGGGCGCGCGTCCTTCCCTTCCGCTCGCCCTGTGCCCCCGACCCGTTCGCCCTGAGCCCGTCGAAGGGCCTGACACGCCCGGCCTACAGCTCCTCGCGGCGCCGGACCTCAGCGACCGCTTCGGCCTGTCGGGCCGCCAGTGTCTCGCTCAGTTCGACGGGATAGCGACCAGGCTGCGCGAGGTCGAGCAAGGAAGGAGGGAGCGCGGCCATCTCGCGCCGATGGGCCGCACGAAGCTCCGCTAAGGTCGGACGCGCGAGCGCCTCTCCAGCCCGCATGACGGGAACCAGAAGCGGCTCCCACCCCGGGCCGGGCGGCGCCTCATCGCGCGTGCCAATTCGATCGCCGGTCAACCGGGCGTGAGGATCGATGTGTCGCCAGACCTGTTTGGGACCAACCAACGTCTGCTTGCCGGCGCTCAGCTTCAGGCACGGCTCGTCGCCATACTGCACGAGCTTGTAGGCCATGTCGAGGGTCGGCGCGTCCGCCGACGTGCCGAGCTTGGTTCCCACACCGTATGCGTCGATGGGCGCGTTCGCTTGCGTCAGCGCCGCGAGATCTTCCTCGTCCAGACCGCCGCTCGCGACGATTCGAACGTCTCGGCAGCCTGCCGCGTCGAGCACGCGACGGACCTCCCGGCTGAGCTGCGCCAGATCGCCACTGTCGATTCGCACCGCCTGAACCCGCCGGCCCTGCGTGGCGAGCTCGTGTGCCACCTGCGCCGCGTGGCGCGCGCCGCTCACCGTGTCGTACGTATCGATAAGGAGCGTGACGGGCCCCGGGAACGTGGCTGCGAACGCCCGGAAGGCCTCGATCTCCGAGGGGAACGTTTCGATGAACGAGTGGGCGACCGTTCCCGCGACCGGTATTCCAAAACGTTCGCCCGCGAGGACATTGCTGGTCGAGTCGAATCCCGCGAGATACGCGGCCCGCGCCACGGCAAGTCCCGCGTCGATACTGGGCGTGCGTCGCAAACCGAAATCGATGAGGGCGGCGTTGGGTGCGGCAATGACGCAGCGCGCGGCTTTCGTCGCGACGAGCGTCGGAAAGTGGAGCGCGTTGACGAGGACCGTCTCCACGAGTTGCGCCTCGATGATGGGCGCCTGCACCTCGAGAATAGGCTCGTCGGCAAAGATCACGCGCCCTTCCGGCACAGCCCAAATATCGCCGCTGAAGCGGAACTCGCTCAACGAATCGAGGAAGTCCGACCGGATCTGGCTGGTCGATCGCAGGTAGTCGATTCCTGGCCCGTCGAATCGGAGGGCCCGCACGCGGTCGAGCGCCTCCTCGACCCCCGCGACGACAAGGAACGAGCGGTTGGCCGGGAGCTTCCGCACGAACATGCTGAAGGTGGCCACATCGGTCATCCCCAGAGCATGGTAGCTCGCGCCCATGGTGAGCTGATAGAGATCTGTGGCGAGGCTCACGGAGTGCGGATCGACCATGGCGAGTCCTCCGGGCGCCGAGAGATGGGAACCTTCGCGATGACGCGAATAGGACCGGAGGGGTAGGCCCGCAATGCGAGCGCTTCCATCGCAACAACTACCCCTTCGGTCGGGGGAGTGTAACGCCAGCGCATCCTACACTCCGTCCTACACACGCACCAAATGGGGAAAGGCGGGACGGAAGATGCGGTATCTGCTCACGTTGGTCTGCAGTCCGGCCGCGGTTCTTTTGTGCGACAGACCTGCTCAGGCCGCCATCAATGGCGCCATTTGGGCGCTTGCGTTGGTTCTCATGCTCCAGGGCTTCTGGTGGCTTGCGCTGGCGCCGGTCGTGCACGCGTTCCTGGTCGTCCAACGGTTCGAATCAGACAGGCATCTCGAGGAGATGGTGCTCGCGTTGAATCGCGCGCCGAGATCGCGCAGCTAAGCAGCCGAACGCAATCCGCCATTCTGAGCCGGCGGGCGAAGGACCGAAAACCACCAATGACCGGTTTCTTCGGTGCAGGATTGGACTCCGACGTGCTGAGCGTGCCATCCGGCGGCCCCTCACCCCTGCCGTTCCACAAGCTCAGGCCTGTTTCGCCGGCTCACCGAACGGATAGGGCGCGGCGACGATAACCAGCGAGAGGGGGCTCTCCTCGAAGATTCGCCACAGGATCTTCCCCCGCCCCGGCTCCAGCTCGCTTCGGCGCACCAGCACGACTGCGTCCTCGTGATGCTCGGCAGCGAACCGGACGATCTCGCTCCCCGGGTCGCCCACGGCCAGGAACAGCTCGATCGGTACGTCTTCCGGGCATCGAGCAAGGCACCGCATGAGTCGATCGACAACCTCCGTGCTCCACTGTGCCCACTCGTGGTGGACCTGGTCCACGTACCGCGGCGCGGTAATGCTTCCCTGCTCCGCAGAAAGGCGTTCAGCCCCCGCGACGTACAGGAGGTTGATGGATGCGCCGAGCCGATGTGCTAGCTCCGTGACCGATCTCAGCGCGCGCGCCGTCGTTGGGCTCCCATCGACGGGAACAAGAAGCCGGCGGACCGGTCGAACGTCATGGCCAATGACCAGGTCCGGTCGGACGAGCACGACGGGCCGATACGCGTGCCTGATGACCGATAAAGTGACCGATGCCAGCGGCGCCGCCGAATCTGTGGCCCGGCTTGCCATCGTCAATAGGGTCACTCCATCATCGTCGCTGGACGCGCGAAGGATCTCGCTGGCGGGGTCCCCGACCCGGAGCGCCAGTTCGAGATCCCTCGTCTCTGGTGCATCAAGGCCCAGACGCTGGCGCGCCTCACGCTCGTCGGTTGGTGTTGCTGTAACGTGCAACGCAGCGACGCGCGCACCAAGCTGAGCCGCGAGCACGCGGCCCACCGCCAGCGCAGCGGCGGCGGCCGGAGTGCCGTCCACAGCCACGAGGACGCGGAGTCGAGCGGGTTGAGCGGGCGGCGCCTGTTCCACTTGTGGGCTCGGCTGTACCGACATCATTGCCTCCTCGGGTGCGCCTCAGCGGCTTCGCTCCGGGCCATCCCCGCCGCGGCGCTCATCGCATGCGACCCGATCCAGGGCCATGTCATGCGCTACGCCGCCAGAGCGCCGGCGGATGCCGCTTCCGCTCGAGCGCGTACGAGTAGCACCGGCGCCGGCGACTCCGCGACCATCGCAGTCGCCACACTCCCATGCCGAAGTCGGTCGAATCCGCCGCGGCCGTGTGTCGCCATCATTACGAGATCCATCCTCCGAGCACGCTCAGCAATCCGCTCGACCACGCGACCCACCTGAACGTCAAAGTCCAGATGCAACGGCGTGTTTGCCAGCCTGAGGACGATCTGGATGAGATAGCTCCACGCGTCCGCCCGCTCCTGCGGGGTATCGACCACACTGAGCAAGAACACCCGCTGGAGCGGTTTCCCCGCCAACGTCTCGACTAACGGCAGGGACTGCTCAGCCAGCGCCGAACCGTCGAGCGGTACCAGGGCGCTCTCGAGAGAAACGACCTCCTTGCCAAACGAGCGCACTAATAGGACTGGCGCTGTTCCTTCCCGGACCATCACGTCGGCAACGCTCCCCAGGGCGAAGCGGGCCAGCCCCGTGTGACCGTGGGTTGCCATGATGACCAATTCGGGCTCGACTTGGGCTTCATAGTCGAGCAGCGCCGCGTATGTGCTTCCCTCCAAGAGCCGCACAGATGCCTTGATGTCCTGCGCCCGCAAGATTCCGGCGAGGCGATCGAGGTTTCGATGAGCCTCTTCGTGGAGCTCGTCCGTCACCTGCTGATATAGCTCCGGGCTGATGCCATCTCCGGCGACGCCGTCCATTGTGAGCCACGCCGGCGGCGCCGTCACCCGGACGAGAAAGATCTCCGCGCCCTGGGCAGCCGCTATCGCCGCTGCCGTCGGGAGCGCCCGCTCAGCAAATGCGGAGCCATCGGTCGGGAAGAGGATTCGGTGGATCACAGCCACCTCCTTGCGACGGCACCTGTCGGCGATTCTGCTCCGTCAGCACCACAACACGTGCACTCCGTGCCGCCTCGTTGCACCTAGAGCGTACCGCGCCCAGCGTAGCGAGCACGCCCCCCGAGCGGGTGGTTGTCGATGCCGGCACGGGTAGTCGTGTTGCCTGCGAACCCGCTCAATCGAGCACAAGCTCGGGTCGGCGAAATCGGCGGCTCGCGACGATGAGAAGGACGCCATCGAGCGCGGACAGAACCGCGCCCCCGAAGAGGAGCCACCCCCCTGAGCCGACGCTCGCAGCCCGTCGCGCGACTTCAATCCGCGTCACAGTCGGCAGCAGCTCCGCCCCAAAAAGCGGCGCGAGGCCGCCCGCCATAAGGACAACGTTCAGCATCTGCTACGCTTGCCGCACCGTCACGGCTTAGAGGCAGGCGAGCTCGCCAGCTATCGCGGTGGCGATCGCGACCAGGACGGTGAGGTCCAGCGCGGCCACGCCAATCTCGGGGCTGTAGACCCCAGCAGCCCGACCACGCGTCCCCGTGGCACCTCCAGGCTCAGCGCTCGGAGGGCCTGGACGGCGCCATACCGCTAGCTCAGGCCCCGCGTGCGAATGACGGAATCCACCCGGCAACACGCCCGTCAATGGGACGCGCTTGCCAACGATCCCCGCTAGGCCGCAGGGTGCGAGAGATGCGCGTGGGCCTCGTGCGCCGCGTGCTCCATGCGCTGGAACAGGGCCTGGGCGCCGCTTTCGTCGAGATGTGCCTCCAGGATCGGGAGATACACCTCCTCTTCCTTCGCAAAGTGCACGCGCAAGAGGGCGTAGAGCCCGTAGAGCACGCGACGGGCCTCGTTCTTCACGTCTCCGGTTAACCCTGCCGCCGGAAGCGACGCGTGCAGCGACTCCAGATCTCCGAGCAGCGTGCGTACCTCCTCATGGTCCCGCCGCATCGTGCGGGTCGCATCGGGCGAGCCGAGGTACCGCTCCACCTCGCGATACAGAACGTCCTCCTCCGCCGCGGCGTGCGGCATGAGGGTTTCCCTGAGGAACTCCCGTGCCCCGGCGAGCGCCTCGCGGAGCTGTCTCGCGTCCCAAGCATCCAGCGATTCGGCCGCCGTTCTGAGGGCTTCGATGTGGGGAAGAAGCGTTTGATGCTCTTCGTGGAGCGGCTGCATCGTGGTCATCGGCAATCTACCTCCCTGTGTTCGATTCGAGAATCTGGACGTGCTTCCGATCATGCCACGCGGGGCCGCGCGCGGTGTTTCGGGCTCCGACCCACGCAGCTCCTCGCGGACCGTAGCCGTCCGAGCGTCGTTGCGAGGGCCTGGCTCTCCACCGCCGCGCGGCATCGCGCTCGCCTGACGTCTTCGACGGAAAATCCGGACGGGCGAACGGTGCCGAGCCGAACCACGCCGAGGTCGGCATCGGCGACCTTCAGCACGATCGTCATGCGATAGGCGGCCGGTCGCCCCTCGTTCATCGCTGTGAGATGCGCGCGAGGCACCAACTCCTCGAAATCGGGAGGCCCGAGGCCGGGCAGGCCGGCGACGGCAATGGCGTATTGGTCCGCGTCCGCTGCGTCCGCGATGGCGCGCGCCGAATCGAGCGCTGCTACCCGGGCAAGGTTATCGCGCGTCGGTCTGGCGACGTGGGGGAACTTGTGCCTGAATCCGTCTGACATGCGCCTCGCACTCCAACGGTCCAATCTGCAACCCAGCATATGGATGAGCGCGAGGCCGTCGCCACAGACCACGAGGTAGTCGCCACGGCTGCCCGCCCAGGTGTGAGCTACCTACCCGTGGGGGCAGTGCGCGCTAGAAAGCCACACTCGCGAATGTCACCGTGCCGCCTGGGTCCGGAGCCTGTCCATACTTGAGAAGATTGCCCCCGCGACCGAGCACGCTCAGCGCGGTGTAGATGGGAGTCAGGCCGCAAATTCGTCGGCGATCGCGATCCTTCGCCACAGATTCGTAGAACGCATCAGCGTCGCCCGCTTCCACTGCGGCGAGCATGGCCGTGTCTTCGCTGGCGAGCCAATCCAGCGTTTGCATCGTCACAGGCGCGGGATCACCGAACTGGGGGCCGACGTGCGCCAGGTCAACACCCCCGATCAGGCAGACACGGCCCGGGTAGGCCGCGATCGTCTCGCCCAGCGCCTCGATGAAGCGCTGCGATTCGGGGTCGTCGCGGGGGTTTATTCCCTCGGCCATCAACTGATGCACGAAGCTTGTGAGGATCGGGACGATGCGGATCTCCCGATGCGGAAAGAGGTACCGCAGGAAGACCGTCTCGAACTCGATCGAGTGCTCCGTGCGATGCCCGATCTCCCCGCGAAAGAGGTCCGACCGGGCGCGCCGAGCCAGCGCGTCGACAAAGGGGCGGTCAACTTCGAGTGCGCCGAGCGGCGTCTCAAAGGGCTTGAGGGTCACGGCAGCCGGCCCTTCGATACCCTGATGCGGAACGCCCAGGACGACGTACACGTCGGCGGGTTCGGCCTCCGCAAGCGCCCGATACGCCCAGGCGTACACGGGTCCGCCGCGCGCGAAGTCGATGTGGGGAGAAAGGATTCCGGCGACCGGGGCGGGCGGGGCGTCCGGCGCGATGGCGCCAGGGCCGTCGGGATGCCGGAAGAAACCGTCAAGCCATTCGCGCAGCGCATCCGGATCGGCGGGATACGCGCGGCCCGCGTGATACGCCGGTCGCGAGGTTGAGGCGCGGAACGCTTGGGTCTGGGCCTCGTACGCCGCCGCGAAACGCGGGCTGTCCAAGAAGAGACCCGCGTCGAGCGCGCGGACGACCTCCTCAATTTCCGACCGCAGGACGATTCGGCCGCGCCTTCGTGTCTCCGCCGTCTGGATGTCCAGGATCGTGTGCGTCCCGTCCAGGGAGCTGAGAATCGGCGCCGCCTCGGGTGATAGCCCGAGCACCGATTCGCTGATATGCGCTGGATCGCGGAGACAGATCATCGGCTGGCCCTTCACGTGCGCAGGGAACGCCTCGACGGGACGCAGGCGAGGACGCTCCGGTAAGTCGCCCACGTGACGCGTCGTGTTCGATTCTGATCCGCCGGCGCGGTTCTCACCGTCCGCGGCCTCGCCCGTGGGCGCGGCGGCATCCGTCCTGGAATCTGATCGGTCGATTCGCACAGGTCATCCCAAGTGGAGTGTCGACAGAGCGACGCGCGGCACAAAACGTAGGCGCTCCACCCTCTCGCGCCTTCATTTTCCACGAGCCGCCTCTCAAGCGCACGGGAGCCGATCGTTCTCCTAGCGCGCCTCGCCTTCGCCCGGTCCGTTCTCGATCTGGTGAAATTCCGTTGACGAGACGGCCACCCCGCACCACTCCCGCAGCAACCAGCGTCCGCGATGCTTGGAGGTATGCATATACGGACAGGGAGGAGCACACGATGCCCAATGAGCCGACCGAAATCCCGAAAACGATCATGCGCTCGGAGCCCCACGCCCGTCACATCTGGAAGAACGCCCACGACAGTGCCGTGAAAACGTATGGCGACGGCGGGCGCGCTCATCGCGTTGCCTTCGCCGCCCTCAAGCATGAGTACATGAAGAAGGGCGACCGATGGGTCAAGAAATCGGAGCGCGGTCCCTCTGATCCGCAGGCCGCGCGCGGGCCAACGACCAAACCGTCCTCGACGGACGAGCCGAAAGCCCCGACCGCGCGGGGCAAGGTTGCCCACTCCACAGAGCAAGCGCGGGCCAAGGCGCGCGAGGCGAGCCGAGAGAGCGCCCGGGCACGCCGAAAGCGAGCGGCTTAGATTTTCCGACACGCGTGAGCGTGGGCGCGCTGCTCCTCGCGGATCCCCTGGGCCGGCGGCGCCGGACGCATCACGGAGGCCGCCAGCTCGGCAAGGCGGGCCGACATCGGATTGATAGGACGCAGCGCGCGTCCAGCTCCGGCGAGTGAAGGTGGCAGCCCACGAACTCCTCTTCCGAGATGCTCCCGATGCACCCAACGACGAAGTCCAGGAACACGTTGTCGCCCGGGCTGCCGTGGGGAGCCTGGCTCTCTAAGTGGTCTGGCGAGATCGATACGAGGGCCGAATCGTAGGCCAGGAAGTCCACGCGGAATGGGCGCTTTTCGCTCGGCGACGAGAAGCGCACAGCCAGGCGGATCGTCGCCTTGCCGCCGCATCGAAGGTCCACTTCGCCAGGTACACATTCCATCTCGATCATCGTCCGCTCCCACGTGCGCTATGTGGACCGGCTCGCCGGCCGCAAGGCTTTCCACGGCTCGCGCCAGAGCGTCGTCCCCAGGGCGACCAACATCGCGAGGAGCCAGTCTGCGGCCGAGAGCGTCGCCAGCTCCAGCGTGTCAGCGACCAACGGTACCACGACAGCCGCGACGAGGGTTGCGACGACGATGGCGCCGATGATCGGAAGGCTTCGGTTGCTCCGCAACCCGGACCGCCAGACCGGTTCGATGGGTGAGCGCGCGAGGACCAACAGGACGAGCTGGCCCAGTACCAGGGTGACGAATGCCAGGGCTCGCGCGCTTGGGACCGGAGCTCCGGCAGACAGCTGGCCGACAAAGACCACCAGGACGCCCGCGAAGAGGACCGCGCCGTGCCCAAGCCAGGTCAACCAATCCGCCCCCGCCAGGAATCCGGCGCTGCGCGGCCGCGGTGGGCGGGCCATGAGGTCTCGGGAGGGCGGATCGTTCTCGAAGACCAGCGCCACGATAGGATGCAGGACGAGCTCGAGCAATACCAGGTGAATGGGCAACAGGAAGAGCGGCAGCCCGGCGAACGGGAGGATGAAGGCGGCCAGAAGAATCGGCACGTGAAATGCCAGCAGATAATTGAAGGCGCGCTGCAGATTCTCGAAGATTCGACGACCATCGCGTACGGCCGCGACGATCGTCGCGAAGTTGTCGTCGAGAAGCACCAACGTCGCCGCTGCGCGGGCGACCTCAGTGCCGCGCTGCCCCATCGCCACGCCGATGTCCGCCTCCCGAAGCGCGGGCGCATCGTTTATGCCATCGCCAGTCATGGCTACGACCTCTCCCTGGGCACGCAGGACGCGAACGAGTCGATACTTCTGCTCCGGCCGCACCCGAGCGAAAATACTCCCCACACGCGCCAGCCTCCTCCAGGCGTCGTCGTCCGCCCGATCGAGCATCTCGCCTGTCACGATGGGCTGCCGATCGTCGTGGACGAGTCCGAGGCTTTCGGCTACAGCGTGGGCCGTGACCGGGTGGTCCCCGGTGATCATCAAGACGCGGATGCCGGCGGACTGGCATTCGCGGAGCGCTTGGGCGACGCCGGGCCGCAGCGGGTCTGAAAAGGCGACGAGGCCCAGGAATCGGAGCGCGACCTCATCTCGAGCTCGGTCTCCGCTCGGCGCGTCGAGCGGGCCGCCCGCCACGCCGATCACTCGCATCCCCCGGTCGGCGAGCGAACCCATCGCCGTCAGGGCCGCCCGTCGCGCTGCCGTGGACGCCTGCGAGCGCGCCAGGATGCCCTCAACAGCGCCCTTGGCGCAGACGTACGTGGCGCCGTCGTCGTCACCCCACACGTGGGTGACGTACTTCCCGTCCGGGTCAAACGGGTAGTCGTGGAGGAGGTGCCGTCCGTGCAGTCCCGCGACCTCGATCCCGTGCAGCCGAGCGCACCGGAGGATCGCCTGCTCCAATGGATCGAAGGGGCGCGGCTCCGACGCGAGCACGGCCGATTCGAGCAGCGCGCGCGCCCCGGTTCCAACCTCGCCGGCGGCCATCGTCTCGCCCTCCTCGGTCGCCAAGGCGACGACTTCCAGATGGCCAAGGGTCAGGGTGCCCGTCTTGTCCGCGCAGATCACGGTCGTCGAGCCAAGGGTCTCGACGCCAACCATGCGCCGGATGAGAGCATTGTCCTTCGCGAGGCGCCAGGCGCCCAGTGTGAGGTACAGGGTAAAAACCATGGGAAACTCTTCTGGGACGGCCGCGATCGCGAGGCTCACGGCTGCGATGATGGCCGCCGACCAGCCGTTGCCACGTACCAGCTCGATGACAAAGACCCCAACGCAGAAGATCACCGCCACGCCCGCGAGTTGCCAGACCAGGCGTCGTATGACGCGCTGGAGGGGCGTCTCCGGCTGGTGAATCTCCGCGACCAGCGTTCCGATCCGACCGAGACGCGTGTGATGACCGGTCGCCACAATCCGTGCGATCCCGCGCCCGGATAGCACGGTGGTACCGGCCCACACGTCGCGGTCGCCTGGCTCAGCCTTCGCATCCTTCGGGACAGGCTCCGACTCGCCCGTCAGCGACGACTCGTCGAGCATCAGCTGGCGACCCTCGAAGAGGACGCCATCAGCCGGGACAACATCCCCCTCGCGGATAAACACGACGTCCCCGGGGACCAGCTCCTCCACCCGTACCTTCTGACGGCGGCCATCGCGCCAGACCGTCGCCGTTGGAGCAGTCAGCCGGCCGAGCTGCTCCAGCGTTCGCTCGGCGCGCGCCTCCAGGACGAAGGTGACGAGCATGATAGGGACGAGCGCGACCAGTGTGACGACCGCGTCGACCAGCTCACCCAGGGACAGGTACGTGGAGCCAGCGACCAGAAGAAGCAGAACCATGGGATCGGCGAGCGGGCGGAGGAGCCAGGCGACCAGAGGCGGCCGCCGCGCCACCGGCACCAGTCGATTCGGCCCGAACTCCTCGACGCGCCTGCGGACCTCGGTACTCGAGAGGCCAGGCTCACGCGGGGAAGGCTCTTCGAGATCGACTGCGGCGGGCACGGAAGCGCGCTCCGCCATCAACCGTTCTCGCGCCCGGCCGCGACGCGAGCGGGCTTCCCATCGGCGGCGACCTCCTCGCTCGCGCCGGGGCTCACGGGAAGGCCAGGCGGAGCAGTCAAAACCTGGACTATCGCTCCGACGCTGCCCGCCACTGGAGCCGCGAGGAGCGCGCCCCAGACGCCCCCAAACTCCGCACCGACGAGCACCGCGAAAATCACGACGAGCGGCGATGTGTGAACCGCGTCACTCATGAGCTTAGGGGCAAGGATATTGCCCTCGACCTGCTGGATGACGACGAACGCGATGAGCACGGCCAAGGCGCGAAGCGGCGGCCCCTCCGCAAGGGCAACGGCGATCGCGGGCAGCGCCCCAATCACGGGACCGACAAACGGGACCAGGTCGAAGATCGCGGCGACGAGGCCCAGGATGATGGGGAAGGGTAAAGCGAAGACGAGCGCCGCGAGAAATACCAGCACACCGACGATCGTCGACAACAAGAGCCGAGCACGGAGGTAGCGTCCAAGAATGTCCCCCACCCGCGATTCAATGCGCGCGATGGTAGGCTCATGCTCGGAACTCACGAAGGGCCGAACGAGGTTACGGAGCGTGTGACGTCCGGTGAGCATGTGAAAGGCGATCACGAAAACGAGTAGCGTGTCGACCGCGGCGCCTCCAACTCCTTGCGCAACCGCGAACCCCTGGCGCGCGATATCGTCCCACGAGCTCTGGATTTGGGCGGATAGGGCGGTGAGCACCGTCGAGAGGTCCGCGGTTACGCCGGCGTTGCGGGCGAGCTCGATCCAGGGCGCGGTGGGGCTGCTCAGGTCTCGAAGAAGGGTCGGGGCGATCTCGACGAGCTGGCGAAGCTGGGCGATGAGCGGTTGAGCCAGCAGGGCGCCAACGCCTCCGCATACCAGAGCGAGGACCAGATACGATGCAATGGCCGCGAGGCCGCGCGGAATCCCGAGCCGTGCGTCGATGAGGTCGACCAACGGAGAGAGAACGAACGCAACAATTGCGGCCAACGCAAAGATCACCAGGATCCCGTACAACAGACCGATCACCCACCACCCCACCACCACGAGGAGCGCTGCCAGAGCAAGGGCCCGCAGGTAATCGAGCGAGATTCGGATGTCGGAGGGCATCGTCAACCTGGGGTGGCGACGAGGAGCCCCGCCGGCGGACCCCCCGCGCTCGCCGACGTCGAGGAGTGGATGCGCACGAGGCTCCCCCCGAACGGGTGATACCAACAGTGTAGGCAGCGGAGGTCGGCCATTCCCACCGCCGATTGGGTGGGGAGCGCGCCCACCTGGGTGGGGAGGCCGAGGATACACTGGAGCAACCCCCAAGCCTTGTCCGCCGGCACCGCGCGGCGAGCGAAACTGAACCAGGAGCAGCCGAATGAAGCGCAGCACCGATCGGATCCTGACAACCCACGTCGGCAGCCTCGCGCGACCTCCCGATCTCCTGAAGATGATGGAGGCGCGCGCCACCGGAGGACCGGTCGACCCCACGGCGTATGCGAGCCGTGTCCGCGGCGCCGTCGCGGACGTTGTACGGATGCAGTGTGAGTCCGGTGTAGACGTTCCCAGCGATGGCGAGCAAAGCAAGGTCGGATTCTTTCAATACGTGCGAGAGCGATTGTCGGGCTTCGAGCCGGCGCCGCCAGGGACTGCCGGGCGCCCCTCGCCCTGGATCAGCGAGTTCAATGCCTTTCCCGACTACTACCAGTCAGTCGCGGCGAGCCGCGGCGTCGGGCCAAACAGCGCGCTCATCTGCACGGGACCGGTCACGTACCGTGGGCACGCGGCCGTCCAAACAGACATTGCGAACTTCAAGGCTGGGCTCGCCGGCCGCGAGACCGAGGATGCATTCATGCCGGCGAGCGCTCCACGGGGTCGCGACATCGGCCAAGATGTCTACTACTCGTCCTACGAGGACTACCTCGGAGCCGTGGCCGATGCTCTCCACGAGGAGTATCAGGCGATAGTGGATGCTGGTTTCATCCTCCAGGTCGATGACCCAGCTCTGACGTATGCCTTGGGTCACAGTCCACAACTGAGCCCATCAGAGCGCCGACGAGAGGCCGACCTCCACGTAGAAGCGATCAATCGAGCGCTCAAAGGAATCCCGTCCGAAAACGTACGCTTCCACACGTGCTACGGAATCGACGAGGGACCGCGCACAACGGACGTACCCCTCAAAGAGATGATCGAATTCATCCTCAAGATCAACGCCGGTGCGTACTCATTCGAGGCGGCGAACCCTCGCCACGAGCACGAGTACCACGTTTGGGAATCGGTGAAGCTTCCGGACGACAAAGTGATCATTCCGGGGGTAATTGGCCACGTCAGCAACATCGTCGAACATCCCGAATGGATCGCCGAGCGAATCGTTCGATTCGCTCGGATCGTCGGACGCGAGCGGGTCATCGCGGGGAGTGATTGCGGCTTCTCGTCCCAGGCTACGCCCAGTCCGAATGTGCATCCGACGGTCGTGTGGGCGAAGTTTCGCGCCATGCGGGAGGGGGCGGATCTGGCCACCAAGCTGCTCTGGGGCTGACTTCCTCAGATTGGTCCATCAGCTGGCCCATTCCCACTGCTCGACGTGCACCAGCTCCATTGCGTCGCGCGATGTGCGCGCAGTCGGCCCGCGAAGGTTCGCGACGTGGGCAATCATCCGCGGGGTGTACAGCAGCGGAATGGCAGCGACATCGGCACTCACGAGCCGCTCCATCTCCGCGATCTGCTCCACCCGGGCAGATCGGTCGAGCAGGGTGTTGTACGCGTCCCAGGCGCGATCATACGCTGAATTCGACCAGCCGCCGCGGTTGCCTCCCAGCCAGCGATTCTCGTCGCGGGGAATATTCTTCGTGGCGAAGTCGGCCAGGCCGGCCTCGCTGCCGACTCGGCCCGTGGCGAAAAGCGCGGAAAATGTGGCGACCGCTCTGTTGTCGCGCATCTGGGCGACGGTGAGCACCATCGTCGTGCTATTGAGCCCGATCGCCTTCAGATCGTCACGGTGGATCTCGTTTTCGGTCTGGTTCACTGGACTCGCGGTCGTTCCGACTTCGATGGACAGGGGCGCACCGTCGAATCCGGTGTAGAAGCCATCGGGTCCTTTCCGCATCCCGGCCTCCTCCAGAAGCTGTTGTGCCAGGCGCGGGTCCTGCGCGTATGTGGTCACACCGGATTCGATAGCGGGATAGTAGTCCGACAGTGGAGAGACTAGCGTATCGGTCACGACGGCCTGAGAGCCATACAGCGCGTCGTTGATGCCCTGCTTGTTCGCGACGTGCGCGATTGCCTGACGGACGCGAAGATCACCCAGCTCGCGCAGGGCGCCCATCTCTGGTCGCCGCTGGATGTGGATGATGCGAAAGCTGAGCGGGCTTTTCAGCACGACTCCGCCAGCGCCCAGAATCGTCGCAAGATCTTCGACGCGAACAAGATTGTCGATGACGATGTGGGCATCCCCACTGAGAAACGCTGCGATTGCCGCGTTGGCGTCGGTTGCCAGCACGACCTTGACGCGGTCAATCTTTGGTCTACCAAGCGCATGACCGTCAAATGCTTGCGCCTCGATATACGCGCCCGGCTCCCAATGGTCGAGCATGTACGGGCCAAGCCCAACGTATTGCTGGGTCCAATATGGATGGTTGGCGAGCACGTCAACGTCGCCGACGTTGAACACGGGCTCGAGGATGTGTCGGGGTAGTGCCTGAAAGCTCTCCTTGAGGCTACCAGCGTCCGGATACGGCTGGTTCCAGCGGATGGCGACGGTTCGGGTGTCGAGCGCAAGCACCTCTCCCATGAGGTTTAGGGGCGGGGACGCGGCAACTCCCATGGACGGCGTTCTGTAGACGTCCCACGCGAACACGAAGTCATCGGCAACGAGCGGCGTGCCGTCGTGCCACGTCAGGTTCGGCTTCAACCGATACGTCGTCTCCATGGTTCCGTCAGCGTGTACACGCCACGTCTCGGTGTTGAGCTGAGGAATCGCCTCTTCCAGGAAGGGTTGTGCCACCCCATGCTCGTCCGCGAAGTCGAGCGTCGCGAAAAACAGACGGGCCACCTCCCGCCCCGCCGGTCCCGCAGAAACCATGTCCACCGCGCCGAGATTTGTGGGTTCGCCGCGCGCGATCATCACGAGCGTTCGCTGCACGGTGTTGGGTGCGCGAAGAGACGGACCGGGGCCAACTGAGGCCGGCGGCACCGGCGACGCGCAGGCCGAGGCGAAAAGAACTGCAGCTACCACCGGAACGATCATGTGTGTGCGCCGCATCGGCCACTCCCTTCCAGCATCTTCGGAGAGCAACGAGGGCATTGCCCCCTGCCTGGGGCATCCGTGCGACGACGAGTCTAGAGACACCAAGCGACTCCGTCAACGCCACAACCGGCTTCGTTCAACGGAATCTCCGCATGACCTGCAGACGCCCAGCACCCCTTCTGTCGTATCGTGTGCGTCGCCGGGGCCGCAGCGTGCGCGTTGACCCGAGGCGACTGACCACCCTATGATTGCCGCGCGCTCGACCATCTGTCGGCCCGAGGCACTCCCTCGATGCATGACCGCCGCCACACCTTGCCCAACACAGGCGCTCCCCGGGAGGGACGCGCCTTTGGTGCGCTGCGCCATCGCGACTTCGCCCTCTTCTGGTCCGGGTCTTTCGTCTCTCAGGCCGGGAACTGGATGCAGCAGGTCGCGCAATCCTGGCTCATCTACGACATGACGCGGTCGCCGTTCCTCGTCGGGGTCGGGGGGCTCTTGAGCAGCCTCCCCTTCGTCGTCACGTCGCTATACGCCGGCACCGTCGTCGACCGCGTCGACCGCAAGAAGATGTTGGTCTGGGTACAGGTCGCGAGCACGCTCATCACCATGGCGCTGGCAATCGACATCGCCGTCGGCGCCGTCGAGGTGTGGCACATTTACGTCGCCAGCGTGCTCAACGCGCTCGTGGGCGCGTTCCAGATTCCGGCACAACAGGCACTGCTCCCCTACCTCGTCCCTCGCGCGGACCTGATGACCGCCATCAGCCTCAACTCCATCCTGCGGCGCGGCAGCCAAATCATTGGACCATCGCTCGGCGGCATCAGCGTCGCGACCGTCGGGGTCGCCAACACGTATACGCTGAACGCCCTCACCTTCGTGGCGCTGGGCGCATGCCTGCTCGCCATTCGCGTGACGAACCCCGTCGAACGCGGCTCCGACTCCAACGCCCTGCAGGCGATTCTCGAGGGATTTCAATATGTGCGGTCCGAGACCATCATCAGCGCG